>DASQZP010000573.1:0-7390 GCA_035638655.1 Bacteroidales bacterium | reverse complement strand
CCCCGGAATATTCGTCTTTCAGGAGTTTAATTCCGGCTGAGGGAACCATATTTTTGTCGGGTAGCAGGAAATAGTAAATTTCTTCCTCCTTACGATGCAATTTACCCTGTGCACCTGAAAATTTCAGGTGTTTCGGTGCGTTGCTCCACCATTCTTTTTTTATCGGGGTATTCCGTTGCCTTTGTGTGCCTGCTGCGGAAACCTCAAAAATGAAATCTTTCTTTTTGTACACCTTTAGCCATGCACCCACAACGGCATTACCCGTTCCAAGACGATAGCCAAAGAAAGGAGTTTGCATGTCCTTATGTATCACATTGAGCCATAATGAGAGTTTACCAAGTTCAATGGCAGTTGTGAGGGCTTCGCCGTTCGAACCCGGCCGGCCCTTCTGTTCGAATCCGGGCCTTGAAAATGGCTCAGTGGTTAATTTAGCCTAAGTGGCTTCAATAAGCTTTTCAGCGGAGAGCGAGGGATTCGAACCCCCGGACCCACATAAGCAGGTCAACAGATTTCGAGTCTGCCCCGTTCGACCACTCCGGCAGCTCTCCAAAACCCCAAAGCGTGTTTATTAACGCTTTGGGGTTCTGCAAAATTAATGTTTTTTAGAAATATTCTTAATTATTTACTTCACGTTTTTCAACGCTTTCTCTGCAGCCTTCAGCAAGGGGTCGGCTGATACCGGACTGCCCACTGCCAGCTGCATCCATTCATCCGGTGTAACCCTGCCAATGCTGTACATCCGCTGTACTTCCCTGGCAAAATTCCTGCCTTTCAGATACTCTGCAATCTGAAAATCAATCAGCTCCCCGTAAGAATAGGCGGATAAATACAACGGATAGGATACCATGTGCGAATAAACAGCCAGAATGGTCTGGTCCTTCATCCCAAACACATCTGCATAATACTTGTTCCAGATGTCTTTGGAAATGCCAATAACAGCTTCTTTCAACTCATCAGCAGTTGCCTCGGGATGGGCATACATCCATTTCCACATGTTCATGTCAACCAGCGAAACGCCCATTATTTCATAAACCGACCAGAAATGATCCAGCACATCCAGGTTCTCCTTCCCTGGATCAGTTGACTCCATCCCCAGCAAATACAGGTCCTGTTTCTGGAACAGGAAAGCAAGGGCTTCCGTGAATGCAGTGTTGGGTACTCCATTCAGCATATAATAATCAACATCATGCATGGAAATGGTCTGCTCCACATTGTGTCCGAACTCATGGACTGCAATGTTGTATCCCTTGTAGTTCATACCACCCTTCGGAATCCGGGTACGGAGGTGCGATTTCATACTCTTCATGGCAGCTCCCCAGGCATGACCGGAACCGCGTGCCGGATCAACGGCTACCCACGAGGCAATAAAGTTCGCCTCTTTCTGCTCAAAGCCCAGTCTGGTTAAAATATTGGGCAGATCTTCCTTAAAAGCTTCACTATTGGGATATTTCTGCTCAGTGATGGCATCCAGCTTCGACTCATCAATACCGCTCCGGGTCTTAAAACCATCGTACCAGATATCGAAAGGCTTCAGATCGCGGCCCAGTCTGTTGGCTATCAGCTTGCCCATCTCTTTATACAGCGGAGAGGAAACAACAGAGATAAAGAGTTTTTCGGCAGCCGGCTGGGTAACTTCCATCTCCCCGTCGAACTTACGCTTGATATAGGTATTCAACACCGGATAGAAAGGATCCATGTCGTGCAGGGCATGAAAATTATCCAGAATATGCTGGTAACGTACCGCTCCTTCAGGAGTGAAAGTCACCTCATCGCCAAACCTGTACACCTTGTTGGTATATGGATTCCAGGTAAAAGCCGAATCGTTGATCACCTTTTCAGGGATTTCCTGAGAAACAATCCGCTTCATCACTTCATAGATCAGTTCCTGCTTTTTCAGTCCGTCTGCTCCGGCGTAGTTCGACTTGATCTCATCCCGGAGGTTCCAGTGCGACAACAGCTTCAGATCAGCCGGAAACAAAGTATTTCCTGCACTGTCAAGCAGCTTGCCCGCATAAATGTTATACTCTGAAATATATATATCGGAATTGGTACTTACTTCAGAATAATGTTGCTGAAAACTGGCCGGTACACGGGCAGTGAACATGTCTCCCATCCTGGCGTATGCCCATTGCAGGCGGTTCCAGTCGGGTCCCAGCTTCGTTTTTTCCTCCAGCGAATAATAAGGGAAGTTCAAAGAAACCACAAAAGCAATCTTGTTATTAAACAAATCGTCATTGAGATGTGCCGAAGGGTCATAAGCACCGAACATCCTGTCAATCTTATAAATCGGACCAATATCCAAATGAAGCGGTTCAAGCAGTTCAAGTGTCATCTTGTTGAAATTGCCATAGATGCTCTCAAAGTCTTTGGATAATTTCAGAAATACATTTTTTAGTTCTTCGTCTGAAGCAATAAAGTTTTCCTTGCAAAATGCCGTGAACTCAATCGGAGTACCATCGTCCTGGTGCCACAGACCGGCCGCCTGCTTCACTCCTCTTTCTATCCTGAAAGGATCAGCATCCGGATAAGTCATTTTCAGCGTATCAATCGTGCCGGATATTGTTGTTTCCATAATAAAATTTGTTTGAGCAGCCGGAACTCTCTCTCTTTGCGAACACTGCCAGAGGAATAGTCCAAGCATCGAAATAATCAGAATTTTTTTCATAAATAGTTTTATGTAGAGTTAGTAATTATCTAATGGGTTGAACTGGTATGAGAATCCGTTTTCACGAATAATACCTAAAATCTTTTCATTAGATTTGAGAAAAATAAAAATAAGAATTATAAGCCAGATTTCAAGATTAAATATAATTTATTCATGCCATTTTCACTTACCGCAAACCAATTTTCCTAATGGAGCATTTCTTCGAAATTATGTCCTGATTGCATACCAAAATGAGGCAAATTGTTAATGAACTGATTGACAAATAATAAGTTTGTAAAGAAAAAACAATATACCCTGCAGGATTGTTAAACAAGCATCATAAGTAAAGAAAAATTATCATGAAAACAATCTATTTGTTATTTGCCTTTATAATCCTGACAAGCATTACTATTTCAGCACAAAAAAACAAATCTGATTCTGATAGTACTGCTGTAGACCAGGGGATTAAAAACATTATTGAATCCAGGGAATATGAATTCAACGGAACTTTTGCCCATCCTACCAGTGGAGGACAGATTGACCTGTTTAGCACTCCCAACTATTTGATAGTTAACGGGGATTCAGCCAGTGCCGACCTGCCATTTTACGGAGAAGCCTATGTAGCAGGCTATGGTCAGGAAAACGGAATTGTTTTCGATAATAAGATCAAAGAATATAAGTCAGAAGACCAGGCAAAGAAAAAACAGTTTAAGATAAGTTTTCAGGTTTCGGGCAAATCAGACAATTTTCACATTTATCTTTTTATTTCGTACAATGGTTATGCAACCCTGTCCATAAACAGCAACAACAAAGCTCCTATATCATACGTAGGGAAAGTTAAGGGATTAAAGTAATTTAGGACAGTACTCGATAATTATTTCCAACTTAAGTTTATCAGAAATCGCAGTAAATTAGGATTTTAAACTATTGCTTTTAGAAAAATTTAAAAAAGAGCCGGAAATATTTTGGAAAAAGAAACAAGACACCTATATTTGCATCGCTTTTGAAACGAAACACCAAAAGCAAATTTAAAGGGAGCTTAGCTCAGTTGGTTCAGAGCATCTGCCTTACAAGCAGAGGGTCGCTGGTTCGAATCCAGCAGTTCCCACAAAAGAAACCTCATCAAATATCGGTGAGGTTTTTTTATTTTTTATCCACCAGTCCACTCAGTTTTCAGTGCAATTGACTTACATGCAGAGGTCGCTGGTTCGAACTTAGCGACGAAGGAGCGTTCTCACGAGAAGCTGATGGCCCGGCTTTGCGGGTGCGAGTAACTAAAGTAACAAGGTAACAGAGGAGCTTTGCGTTTTAAATGTGAGAAATCCTGCAAGTCACGTAGTGACGACATTATGGTAGAAATATTATTTGATATACGTATTGCAGCTCCGTGCGGAATTATTCAGTTTGATTTGTTCAGTTGTTCCAGTAGTTTCAAGTTGTTTCAGATGGTTCCGGGGTTTCATGGCTGGTGTGTTGGTCACCTGTAGTGGTTGGGAACAGGGAGGGGAGTAATTCAGTAGTTTATTCAGTTGTTTGAGCTTGTTTGTGGGGTTTGAATTAGCCATTAGCCCTAAAAATATTCAAATATTCATCCGGAGTTAAAACAGGAATTTCTGATTCCTTAAAATCCCTGCCGTTTCTTGTAATCAATATCTTGCAATCCATCTTAATAGCACAGTAATATTGCAAAGCGTCCTTAAAATCTGAAAATTTTGACGATAGACCTTTATCCACAATTTTGTCCGTCAAATCTGCAGTCTCAGCAACAACCTTAAACTTACGTATCTTCTCCCTGATCAGCTCTTTATCCAAGCTCTGATTATTGCCTTTGCCATTGTCTTTTAAAAATCAATTCTCTTATAAGCAAAACACTTAAATTCCTGCTCCTCTTGTTGGTCAAATCTTGTCATATTGCAGGGTAGTTCTTCTTTTGGGTCATCATTATGCACACATGTTAAACATAAAGATGGTTTTTTAAATCCCATAATCTATTTTGCTTGTACAAATTGTGAGCGTGCATTCCCATCGTTTTTAATTCCACGAAGTCTACAATATTCAGTCAACTCATCCAAGTCCACTACAATATCTATAACTTCAAATCCCTGATTTAATAAATCTTGTTTTGTTTTCAAAAAAGCTTTATTCCAATCATGCCAGGTATCGTGCATACTTTCTCTATCATCAATCAGGTTGATAAAGCGTTTCCAGTCTTTCTTCCGATAATATGCCAGTTTTATTCCAATCATGTTATTGTGTTTTGTAGCCTGCAGCACAGGGTTGCAATGTGAATCGGTTGGGTTTTCGGAGTATGTCCGTATCCACCGATGAACAAATAGTTTGAGGAACTAATACTCTCAAATCACTAAATTACTATTTTTTATATTATTTGCTGTGGAACTTTTATTCTTTATTACAACTTTTCGCTTTACCGCTTTTTTTATAATTTTATAAGAACCTAAATCCATTATAATTTTTATCTCTTTTTAACTTGATTAATAAATCCTGAAAAAAGGAAATAAAACTAAGCCTGTCATGACATTTAAGCCACTTCATCCCGTTAAACTGATCAAACTAACTATCAAGCTCTCTCTTTATATCCTTTTGTTGTTTTTGAACAATACTGCCCGGGCTGTCCCGGGTTTTGCCAGGCAAACAGGCATGTCCTGCATGGCTTGTCATTCAGTGTTCCCTGAGCTTACTTCCTTTGGACGACAATTTAAACTTGATGGATATACACTTACAGGAATGAAAACCATTGAATCACGGTCCGACAGTGGCAAAATTACCATGCTTAAAATGCTCACGACAATGCCGTTTTCTGTAATGATTCAGACTTCAGCTACCCATATCAGTAAGGATTTGGAAGGAACTCAGAATAATTCCGTGGCCCTTCCGCAGCAACTTAGTATGTTTTTCGCCGGAGAAGTAACGCCCCATATCGGAACTTTCATGCAGGTAACCTACGACGGAGAAGGCTTTGGCATGGATAACGCGGATATCAGGTATGCTAACCGGACAAACATTGGAGAGACAGGATTGGCATACGGCATTAACTTAAATAATAATCCCACTGTACAGGACCTGTGGAATTCTACTCCGGCCTGGGGTTTCCCCTTCGCTTCACCGGATGCAGCACCGGGACCTGCCAAATCAACTTTTATTCAAAATCAGGGTTCACAAGTAGCTGGTCTGGGGATTTATACATTGATCAATAATTTCCTTTACGCGGAAGCCACCGTATATAGGACAGCGCAAATTGGAGCAGATAATCCGGCCGATTCAAGTAATTCAATGGTAATAAAAGGAATCTCACCCTACTGGAGACTGGCCCTGCAACACCAGTGGGCAAGCAATTATATTGAACTCGGCACTTTTGGAATGACGGCCAATACTTATCTGAGTGGCATTTCAGGTAACAGATCTGATTTTACGGATGTAGGCTTTGATCTTCAGTATGAACACCAGTTGACTATTGGCCTGTTCTCAATACATTCAGCCTTTATTAATGAAGCAGAAAACCGTGACAGTCCGCTCTCAGGTGAAAAAACAACGCTCAATTTTAATTCTTTCAACATTAATGGAAATTTGTATTTAAAGAATGGAGTTGGGGCAACCATGGGATATTTTGCTACTTCAGGTACCGCCGACCCGCTAACGGTTGCAAGCCTCAACAACAAACCAAACAGCAGCGGTTTTATATTTCAGCTGCAGTACCTCCCCTGGTACAATACAAAATTTGCTCTGCAATATACATTGTATAATAAATTTGACGGCGGAACGAATAACTATGACGGGTCAGGAAGGAGCATGACCGATAACAATATGCTTTATTTACTCACGTGGTTTAATTTTTAGCTTATTACCAATTCTTTATAACCTTATTTAGATAATTTCATCATCAGTATTCCTCTCAAACTTTATAATGACATATATTGAATAAAGCACAATTCCCAGCAACATTACAGCAGCATATATTATTAGCCTTCTGTAAAATAAATATGTGCTTAAAAATGTAATCAAAAAGGAAATATTTAATCCGATCAGTAAATAAAGTTTTCTGCGTGGATATAGTTTAAAAAAATTACCTTTCCTTCGTAGATAAGATAAATTAGCGCCTTGTATTACGATAAATAAACTTAGGGCATATTCGCCATACATTCCTGTAATAATTGATATAATGCAAAAAATTAGTATGGCGATATTACAAATTAAAAAAAATATTTTATTTTTCATTTGTCACTTTGTTACCTTGTCACCTTGTCACCTTGTCACCTTGTTACTTCCTCACAACACCTCCGCCACCACAAACGTGCTTCCCCCCACAAAAATCATGTCTTTGCTTCCGGCTTCGGCCTTTGCAGCTTCCAGTGCTTCTTTCACGTCCGGAATCACCTTACCTGACAAGCCATGCTCTTTGGCTTTTGCAGCCAGTAATGAGGCATCCATCGCACGTTGAACCGGAGCCTGTGTAAAATAATAGTCTGCTTCCCTGGGCAGCAGCGCCAGAATCTTATCCAGTGACTTTTCCTGCACGAACCCGAGTACAATGTGCAGCTTCTTCCCGGGCGTTTGCAACAACTGGTTTACTACCCTGTCGATGCCTTCTTCGTTATGCCCCGTGTCGCAAACAATCCGGGGGTTATGTCCGATCACCTGCCAGCGTCCCATCATACCGGTCCTGCTGGTAACTGAAGCCAGCCCCTCACGAACTGCTTCTTCTGAGAGGTTAAAACCCCGTTGTTGAAG
>DASQZP010000572.1:0-2692 GCA_035638655.1 Bacteroidales bacterium | reverse complement strand
AAAGTTGACGTTTGAGAGTAGATCAAATTCACTGCTTTCGATCATGAAAAATGAGAGTATCTAAGATTTTTTTAAAAGTGTCTTATTTTCTTTGACTCTTGTAAAAGATCCAAAATTCCTACCTATAAATGTAATAATATTAGTTAGTTATAAAATAATAATATATCTAAGAAATCGACTAAGAAACGCCTAAGAACTCTAAGATCGGTCTAAGAAAACTAAGATGGATCTTTGCCGATTTCTTAGATGGCATTTTCTTGTCCACCAATGATTTAGCAGGATATCTAAGAAAATAAGATATAAATGTTCTTTTTTTGGATTTTCAATGTCGTTATAAAAATAGCATGATAATCTCCAATACAATTATCACACTCATCAGTAGTTTTGCTTACTTTTTGTGTCGGTTGCCATCCCAAAATAGCGTATCTTGTTCGCTCTACATTTAATCAATTTTGATACAATGAATAATCCCGGTTTTATAGATAAAAGTAGACCCATCCAACAGAAATACTATCAGCTTTTAGATCGCATAGATCAAGAGTCCATGAGCCAGCAGAAAGTAATTAAGTTGATGAGACGATTTATTGATCAAGACCCCCATTTTTTAGATCCCTATTTATATCTTCATGAGATATACCAGTCGGAAAACAACCTAAATAAAGCGAATCAAATTCTGGATACAGCTTTTGATCAGGCCATCGAGTTGATTACCAACAAAAAAGGGGAATGGCCGGAAGCCCTGTACTGGGGCTGGACAGAAAATCGACACATCATTCGAACAATCTTAAATAAGGCATTAACTGAGTGGGACCAGGGTAATACCGACCAGGCCATAGCGCTGCTCAGAAAGCTATTCGAAACAAATCCCCATGATAATGTCGGAGCTCGCCATTACATTTTAGGAATACGTTTAGGATTTACGCTGGCCGGATTTGAAGATCGGTTTAATAAAGGAGGCTATTATAATAACGAGCTCAATAATTGGTTCGATGAACACGCGCCACAATTCCCGGAAGAATTTGACTGGTGGTTTAAAGAAATGGAGAAGCAAGGGATGTAATGGAATCAGCTGGGACTAAATGGATAAAAAAAATCATAGAATCATCAAGTTGAGATGAATTGGGACAAGATGGGACAACAAACCTATCTCTTTCCTACGTACATTAGATCAAGCAACCCACTAAAACTTTTGTTCATTAAAAATCGCTATTCACGGACCGTGAACATTCATAAAAAGTGAACAAGGAATGGGATTATACCAATATCAATGTATCCTTAATCTATATGTCACGTCAAAAACTAGGATTCCGCGAACTTATATTTGCTATAAATTCCGAATTACCCCTGATAACTCGTCTATTTGCGAAAGAGTCTAAATACAATACCCTAATCCAAACCCTGTCAGAATATCTAAATAATGGGGAAAACCGCCTGCCGTATCAAAAAGTGATCCTAGAAGAACTGTCGTTGTCTAGAACTGACCTCATGGAATTAATGAATGATCTCTATGAAGATTTCAGTATCAAGCTTTGTCAACCCAGTTCTTATATCATTTCGGATACAGAAATCTGGCTTCTTGTCAAACTTCGAGATGATCATTGGGTAATTGGCATAGATGGATTAACAATCATTCCTCGAGTTAGTGAAGATTTTTTTATTTCATTTATCAAAGATGAATATGGCAGCAGTGTAATGGGAACCATAAAAGACATAGAACATCAATTTGAAACCGGCAAACATATCATAAACATCTATATGGAAAGTAGATATTTATAGAAAACATATAAAAGTCCTATTTCGTCTAGATGAAATAGGTTAAATCCATCCAATATCGCTCTTACGTTGATCTAAAACATCTAGATAATCTTCTTTTTTCTCATCACTGAGAAAACTGATCTCTATAAGACGATTCCATTCAGGAAAAGAAGATCGAATTTCTTCCCTAATATTAGCCAACACCTTCTCATTAAGACCCAATCGATCTATTCCGAAATATTGGAAAAAGATCTCTTTGTTGAAGTTCGACTTTTTCCCTTGCAGCGGAAGCGCCATTTCTTCCGTTGGATTTGCTAACACAATAGAACTATTTAAAAGATCGTAAGCCGGTGAAAGCGCTATTTTATCATCTTGATAAATGAGCGAAAAGTTTTTCAGGTGCATGTCTTCATTCCCACAAAGCCAACAAAACAACACCCTTCGAAATAACTTCATCTTCTCAATCATGGGAAACGTGCAATATTCCTCAATAAGCGAAACAACCTTTTCCATAGAATAGTCATACTTCGTATCTCGGCTCATTCCGGCTACCTGGGCAAAATCTTCTACATGAATTTTACCCGTTTTGCCTTTACGATCAAATCGACGAATAACATAGAGCATCGAATGATCTTTGGCATAGATCAAACCGTGCAGTGGAGTTTCAATCCCACAGGCTGCCGCCATTCGCATCGTCACATCCTCATTTTCAGGGACTTCCTCATAATCCGTCAACGGAGGCTTTAAAATATAGCTCCCATGTTTATCAACGACTTTAAAAACCTCCTCTTTTACACTGAGCTGGGCACTCAGTTTTGGTTGCACCCCAGCAATAGACATCTTCGTCATCCGCTTCTGGGCTTCCTGAACCTGTTGCTTTCTCGAATAGGGGAAAGGGCGAAGATTCTGCAGCGAGGGGTTTAATCTGTTCAACCCG
>DASQZP010000571.1:0-4040 GCA_035638655.1 Bacteroidales bacterium | reverse complement strand
CTTAAATAAAATGGACTTAGAGCGTTTTTATTAAATCCAAAGTGCTTTTTTAATAAAGACGTTATATTCATGATTCCCGATACTCATATAATTTTTATTGCCTGTTCTTTATAAGGTTATTGGTGATATTGAGTCAGAAGTCCGAAGACGGAAGTCAGAAGAGAACTTCACGTTTCCAACACTTAGATTAAAGGCAGAAAAAACCAATCAAAGGACCTGGATAATATATACGTTTCGGAGCTTACATTGGTATACCCCGTGATTAAGTCCTTTACACGGAAAGACGCACTGCTGTGCGTCTCAGTATCAACACTGCGTCTTAAACGGTCAATTTTATTCCCAACACTGCCAGTTAATTTTGATCAGTTGTCATTATGATGCCAGAAGGCGACAATATTATGCAGGAAGAGGTCATTATGATACATTAAGTTGATTTTATGACAGGTGGAGCAGGTAATATAATGCATCCAGATCATTTTATGATACATAAACATGACATTATGGCATGTGGAGACGATTTTATGGCAGGTGGAGATCATTTTATGATACCTGGAGATGATTTTATGGCAGGTGGAGATCATTTTATGATACCTGGAGACGATTTTATGGCAGGTGGAGATCATTTTATGATACCTGGAGACGATTTTATGACAGGTGGAGATCATTTTATGATACCTGAAGACGATTTTATGGCGCATTAATCGAACATTATGGCACATCCAGCTGATTTTATGGTAAGTGCAGCAAAACATTGTGATACATTAAAAAATAATTCTAGTCGAGACCTCATCTCTTATGTTCCGGTAAAATTATTGGGGCAGGTTGACGTATGTAAAAATTAAATGGGAGTACCATCCGGCTGGTGGCTCGGCCTTGTGGGAGTGGAGTAACTTAGGTAACAGAGGAGCTCTGCGTTTTAAAAATTTGGATTTTTGCTAACTCTGAAACATTTGGAAATACCTGAAACAACCATCAAACAAAATCAAACCTTCATACAACAGAATACACAATGTGGGGTCCAGGTGAGACACTTGAACCATCTGCCCTATATACCATTTAAACAACCACCCACCCTTTGAAACAATTTGAAACGACCTTAAGCAACCTAAAAGTTTAACAAATTTATTTCTATGCTAAATCATTCATCTCCTCAAAAAAGGAGACAGGTTAAAATAAAGGCAGGCTGATCAATATGTTTAATGAAAATCATTAAAGTGTAAACATTGTAATTTATAGTACACTTTATTTTAGCAGATATATTTATTTAATTCTATTCATTTACAGACCTTAGTCTATTTAGAATAGATTACATAATGTTTAATAAAAAATATAAAAGATTAAACAAAATATAACTTGTTGCTGTTTACATCTCGTTATCTCAAGTAAAAATTATTAAAATTCAAAATTATGAAAACAATCGGAAAAATTTTTTTAAGTCTTTTTGCAATGATTGCATTATCATCTTGTGAAGATGATAAGAATGATCCAAAACCCATGGCAACAGATAATATAGTTGCTCTTGCTCAGGGAACTTCAAGTTTAAGTACGCTGGTAACTGCTATTACAACTGCTGATTTGGCAAATACTCTGCAGGGAACCGGCCCGTTTACTGTTTTTGCTCCCACAAACGATGCATTTAATAAACTGGATGACGGTGTGTTGGATATTTTATTAAACAATCCATCACTTTTGGCTGATGTATTAAAATACCATGTTGTTAGTGGAAAAGTGATGTCGACAGATCTATCTACCAGTCAGGTACAAACACTTCTAACAGGAAAATCTATCGATGTAACGCTTGGTTCTTCTGTTGTTTTAAATGGAAATGCCAGTGTTGTCGGGGCTGATATTGAAGCTTCGAATGGAGTTGTGCATCTTATTGATGAAGTATTACTACCAGAAGGTTTTGAATTACCAAAGTCAAGTATTGTAAGTATTGCTTCTGAGGCACCTTCATTAAGTATACTGGTTAGTGCTTTGACTATGTTTCCTGACCTGGTTGATGCATTAAGTATGGAAGGAAGTTATACTGTATTTGCTCCAACAAATGATGCTTTTGCCGCTTTATTGGGTGTTACCGGGCAATCGGATTTGGAAGATATTCCTGAAGATGTAATTGAAAGACTTCTAAAATACCACGTTATTTCAGGTGCAGCTTTAATGTCATCAGACTTAACCGATGGGCAAATGGCGGCTACACTTTTAGGTGACAATGATAAAGTTATGGTGAAAATTGAGGGTAGTTCAGTTTATATTAATGATGCTATGGTAACAACAGCAAATGTAGAAGCATCAAACGGAATTATTCATATTGTTGATGCCGTTTTGGTCCCGGAACTTGAAAAGTCAATCGTGAACACAATTTTGGAGCCGGCTTATTTTAATAAGGATTTTTCGATATTAACTGCTGCAGTTGTTAAAGCTGACTTAGTGAGCACATTAACCAGTAAGGAAGCTAACTTTACTTTATTTGCACCTGATAACAATGCATTTGAAAAAGCCGGGATAACAAGCTTAGATGGATTAACAGCTGAAGATTTAGCCCCAATTTTAACTTATCACGTAATTGATGCTGAAGTTTTTGGTGATGGGTTGCCTGCAACCGGATCAGCAGTTACAACTTTAGGAGGAGATTTTTATCTCAGCATTAACAGCAATGGAGCTTATATTAATGGAGCATCAATGGTTACTGCAGCAACATTAGCGGGTGGAGCGTTGGATTATGATAATGGGGTTGTTCACTTGATTGACCGGACCCTGGTTCCACCTACTGAAAATATAGTCAGTATTGCTGTGGCCGCCTCACAGGCTTCAGAAGGAGCTGAATTTGGACAATTGGTTGCTGCACTTACAGCGGTTGAAAACGATGAATCAACAGATGCGCTGGTATCAATCCTGAGCGGAGACGGACCTTTTACAGTGTTTGCTCCTACAGATGCAGCTTTTCAATCTCTTTATGCTCAGGCCCAGGTTGCTGATTTTGACGCTCTTGTAGCCGTGGTAGGAATTGGAACAATTGAAACTGTATTAAAATATCACGTATTGGGATCGCTTGTATTCTCAAGTGATATTCCAAATGCACTGGCTGGAAACTCAAGTGTTACCCTGACACCACTTGCCGGAGGATCATTTACTTTAAACAGTGATTTAACAATTACGGATACAGATGGAGCCTTAAGTATTGGAACATCTGATGCATCCATTGTAGGTACCGATATTTTAGGAACAAATGGTGTAATACACGTTATTGATGAAGTATTGTTGCCGTAATACTGTAATTCTGCTTTGTTCGATAAATAATAATTAATGTCTTTCCGATTGATTGTTCTTTATGAACAGAGTTTTTCGGGAGCGGCCATTCGAAATGAATGGCCGCTTTTTTCTGTTGTGCAGACATTCGTTTTCCTGTCAGGTTTTCGGGTATAATATAAATTGTAAATCCATCATATTAGTTACAGATCTGACCTAACAGTAGAACCGCCATCTTTAGCCCTTTCAGGGATATAGTGAGCCTTACGGATTCCCCGCGGGTTAGCACCCACGGTTATTGAGCTTTAGCCCCTGTAGGGGCAGGCGCAGGATATAACAATTTGGTTGTCTGATCACTTTAAACTCTTAAAAAAATCCAGCTCAGCTCCAATGTTCCGGTTAATTTATTGGGTCAGGTTGGTGCATGTACAAATTAAACTGCCCTTACAGGGCGAATGTGTTTTTTTGTTTATTTACCCAAGGCGTTGCCATTGGGCTGAAATAAGCTGCCCTTACAGGGCGGATAAACAACTTGAATCCTTGCCTTTGGTTTGAGCGGTGGTCCGGTGAGGGCAAGGATCACGAACCTTGACCTTTGGTTTGCGGTTAGCCTTTGTGAGGGTCAGGCTCACGACCAGCCCCGAAAGCTTTCGGGGGTGGCCTGGCTTGTGTGAGGGAGTACCATTGGGCTGGTGGCTCGGCCTTGCGGGAGTGGAGTAACTTAGGTAACAGAGGAGCTCTGTTTTAAAAATTCAGTCCGATATGTACCTGTATACCAACAGCCTGAAAGG
>DASQZP010000570.1:0-8347 GCA_035638655.1 Bacteroidales bacterium | reverse complement strand
CCATTACTTCATCATTTCCGCGCCTGGATCCGTAGGAGTTAAAAGACTCTTTGGGCACTCCCTTCTCAATAAGATATTTACCGGCCGGATGAGTTTCCCGGAATGCACCCGCTGGAGAGATATGGTCGGTTGTTACACTGTCGCCAAGCGAAAGCAAAACGCGCGCTTCTTCAATATCTCCGGGTTCATCAGGTTTTTCAGGGAGGTTATAAAAGAAAGGGGCTTCTTTAATATAGGTGGATTTGTCATCCCATTCATACAACTGGTCACTGGGGACTTTAAGATTTCTCCAGATTTCATTTCCCTCGAAGATCTCACCGTAATTCTTTGCAAAATCACCAGGTGAAAGTACCCGGTTCATCAGTTCAAATATTTCTTCATGTGTTGGCCATAAATCTTTCAGATAAACCGGTTGCTGATTGGGATCATACCCTACAGGATCATTTTCCAGGTCGATATCCACGCGCCCGGCCAGTGCATAGGCCACTACCAGCAGAGGTGACATAAGGAAATTCATTTTCACCTGGGGATGAATACGTGCTTCAAAATTTCTGTTACCGGAAAGCACAGAAGCCACTACAAGGTCATTTTCTTCCACAGCCCTGGCAATATGCGGAGGTAATGGACCAGAATTACCAATACAACTGGTACAACCATATCCGACAAGGTGAAAACGAAGGGCTTCAAGGTCGTCCAGTAAACCCGCTGTTTTCAGGTAATCTGTTACCACTTTTGAACCCGGAGCCAATGAGGTTTTTACCCATGGTTTAACATCCAACCCCCTTTCACGGGCTTTTCTGGCAATCAGTCCGGCTCCCAGCATCACTGAAGGATTAGAGGTATTCGTACAGGAGGTAATCGCTGCAATAACCACTGATCCGTCCGACAATTGAAATTTTTCCTGTCCAAGGCTCACGATGACCATTTTCAGGCCGTCTTTCTCTTTGATTTCCATCTCAACATCTGCCCTGCCTTGTTTTCCCTGATGAACAGGCTGATTTCCTCCCTCACCGGACCAGCGGCTGATTTCACGATCAACAGGTTCCACATATTCTCTTCCATAAGTTTCTTTGAGCAATTCAACAAAACGAGGTTTGAAATTATCCAGTTCAATTTTATCCTGAGGTCTTTTAGGACCAGCTACAGTGGGTTTAATGCCTGAAAGATCCAGTTCAAGTACACTGGAATAATTGATCAGTTCCTCACCGGTTCTCCAGAGCATATTTGTTTTGCAGTAATCTTCTACAAGCTTAATCTGCTCAGCAGGCCTGTTGGTTTTCTCCATGTATTCTAGCGTACGCTGGTCAATTGGGAAATAGGTGACTGTACAGCCGAATTCAGGTGACATGTTTCCAATGGTTGCCCGGTCGGGAACTGTAAGATGATCCAGTCCGGGACCAAATACCTCAACAAATTTTCCAACCACACCTTCCTTTCTGAGAAGTTCGGTAATATTGAGCACCAGGTCGGTTGCGGTTGCACCGAGGGGCAATTTTCCGGTAAGTTTCAGGCCAATTACCTGTGGCATAATAAAATATATCGGCTGCCCCAGTAATGCAGCTTCCGCTTCAATACCGCCAACACCCCAGCCTACAACGCCGATACCGTTAACCATTGGTGTATGGCTGTCGGTACCCACGAGCGTATCCGGGAATACCTGACCGTTTCTTATTATAACCCCTTTAGCCAGGTACTCAAGGTTTACCTGATGGCAGATTCCCATACCCGGGGGAACCACACTAAAGTTTCTAAAAGCCTTCTGAGCCCACTTGAGGAACTGGTAACGCTCACCGTTGCGCTCATATTCCTCCTCAACATTTCGTTGAAAAGCATACTCAGTACCAAAATAATCAACCTGGACTGAGTGATCGACTATCAGGTCAACCGGGATCAGGGGATTGATCCGGTCGGGATCTTTCCCCTTTCGTGCCACTTCAGCCCGTAATGAGGCAATATCAACCACAGCCGGGACACCTGTAAAATCCTGCATTAACACCCTGGCTGGTTTATAGGGTATGTCTTTATCTGAAGCTTCCGGTTTCCAGTTTAACAAGGTTTCTATGTTTTCCTTTGTAACTGCGAAATCATCGTAATTGCGCAGCACATTTTCCAATAAAATACGAATAGAAAAGGGTAAACCGGAAATGTTCCAGCCCTGTTGCTGCAATGCTGCCAGACTGAAGTATTCAGGTTCTCCTGGTTGCGTGGTAAGTTTTCGCCGAACATCGTAAGGAATATTTTTACTCATACTGTCTATAGTTTAGAGGTTTAACGGTTTTTCCGGTTAAAAAGGAATACCAGAGACAATAATTCTCAGAAATTAACCGGAAGAAGGAACCTAAATTTACGCATAAACAAACTTTTTAACAAAGTCTGCGTCCTAAAACTAAGTAGTAAACACACTTTAATGCACTCTGGTTCACACAACCTAATGTCTGAATACTATGATCCGCATATTCAGCAAAATGGTTTTCCTTTGGAACAGTGTTTTGGAGAATAATAATCAATGTATAAATATAGCTTCAATTGCAGCAGCACTTTTAAAATACATGCCGAGTGCTATTCCTCCGACAACAATTATACGTCCGAAATGTCTGTAATACAGATCGCGGATATCCGGATCTTTTACAGCCCGGTAGACCAAAGCAGGTAATACAGCAACAAGTAAAGCTACCCCTCCCAAAAGAAGTGTATTGGCCTTTGGCCAGTGTCTGAACTTAAATAATATACCAACAATCGCTAAGGCTATGAAGCCCATTGAAATGGGAAACCAGAACCTGTCATAAATTGATATTTCCGGATTGGATCTTACGGATTCAGCATACAACAGATAAAAAACAACCAGGGATAGAAGAGATACTGTCATTACCAGGTCACCAGTCTCACTAAATGGTATTTTTCCAACCAGACTTAATGCAAAAAAAGCAACAAATACAAATTCAATATATTTACCCTGTTTGAATATGAAATTAAAAAAGTCTTTAAATTCTGACATGCTATTAATATATAATGTTTATTTTAACCAAGTTGTACTACAGTTATTCCTGCACCTCCGTATTGAACATGCTCGTCATTAAAAGACGCCACCCCGGGTGTGGTTTTCAAATAATCCCTAATAAGCTGTCTTAAAATACCATTCCCTTTACCGTGCAGAATTTTGATCTCTCCTGCATTTACCATGATGGCTTCATCCACAAAATCCATCACCTTCTGTAATGCCTCATCTGCACGCTGACCCCGTACATCAATCCGTGGCTTAAAATTCAGTTTACGCTCAGAAACATTGTAGATACCGGTAACAGATCTTCCGGAAGAAATCTTTTTTGCTTCGTTGTTACTTACTTTCTCAAGACGTTTTTCCTCAAGTGTTGTTGTTAAGTTTCCGAAGGCAACAATATAGTTTTTGTTGTTAATATCTATCACCTCTCCAACCGTATGCTGTCCTTTCATTTTTACCTTATCACCCACTTTTATTTTCACGGGTTCAGCCTTTTTTAGGGGAGCTTCTGTTTTCTTTTTCTTTTCACCTGGCCTGATTCGCCTCTCCTTTTGCCTGAGTTTTTCCATTTTATGTTTGATCTTCTCATCCTCAGGAGAAGGTAGATCACTATTTAACTTATTTTTGAAAGAATCAAGATCTTTTCTGGCCTGGCGGGTACGTTCTTTCTCAGCATTACTCTCTTTAATTTCCCTGATGGTATTTTCAATTTGTTTATTTGCTCCTGCCACTAATTCCCGTGCTTCGGTTTGAGCTTTTTCAAGAGCCTCCCTGCGCAATTGTTTTATTTCATCGAGTGCCTCAGCATATTTTGTCAGCGTTTCATCCAGATCTTTTTCAACCTTGCGTATGCGCATCCTTTTGTTTTCCCAGTACCGTTTATCCCTGATAATGTCCTTCAAATGTTTATCGAAATCAATGTGTTCCTGACCAATTTTTTCAGAAGCATCTTGTAGTATTCTTTCCGGCAGCCCTATTTTCCGGGCAATTTCAAAAGCAAAAGAACTTCCTGGTTCTCCAATTTGCAATTTGAACAAAGGTTGCATATGTTGTGTGTCGAACATCATGGCCCCGTTTATTATCCCATTATGAGAGGAGGCAAAATGTTTAAGATTGGTATAATGAGTGGTAATCACGCCAAAAACCGATAAACTGTTAAAGCTGTCGAGCAGTGCTTCAGCAATCGCTCCACCAAGCATGGGTTCTGTCCCCGTTCCAAACTCATCAATAAGCAAAAGCGTTTTTTCACCAGCATTTTTCTGGAAGAACTTCATGTTAGTCAGGTGAGAACTGTATGTACTCAGGTCATTATCAATAGACTGTTCATCGCCAATATCAATAAAGATATTTTCGAAGATCCCTGCTTCAGAATTTTCACTGGCTGGTACAAGCAGGCCACACTGCAACATATATTGTAACAGCCCGGTGGTTTGTAAACAAACAGATTTTCCGCCGGCGTTTGGACCGGAAATTACCAGTATACGTTGTTCTGCATTCAGTTCAAGCTCCAGTGGAACAACTTCTTTATTTTCCTTTTGATGCGCCAGATACAACAAGGGATGAACAGCCTTTCGCCAGTGGACCACCTGTTCATCGAATAATTTTGGCATAATCCCGTTCATTTTCAATGCAACTGATGCTTTTGCCCGTATCAGGTCAATACGTCCCATAAAATCATAAGCCTGCAGCAGGTCGTCAATATAGGGTCTGATACTGTCAGTAAATGCTGTAAGAATGGTTATTATTTCTCTTCTTTCAGCATATTCAAGTTCTCTTATCTCATTGTTTGCTTCAAAGATTTCCGCCGGTTCAATAAAAGAAGTTTTTCCGGAAGCTGATTCATCATGTACAAATCCTTTCAGTTTACGCTTATCCGCAGCATTAACAGGGATAACCGGTCTGCCATTCCTTAAGGTAACTGATGCATCCTCTGGTACCCATCCCGCTGACCTGGCACTCCTCAGTACCTGCTGAATCCTTTTTGAAACTTCACTTTCCAGCCTGCTTATTTTTTGTCTTATCTCAAGCAAGTTTGGTGAAGCATTGTCTCTTATTCGTCCCCTGTCAGTAAGAATAGTATTGATTTGTTCCAGTACAAACGGATAAACCTTCACATCTCTTGTTTGATGCTTAAGATACAGGTATTTGTCTTCATCAGAATTATGAAAAAAACTCAGAATAGCTCTGATGGCCTCCAGCGAACGCTTAATATCGAATACTTCATTTACTTCAAGAAAAGCACCTTCTATCCTGGCTTTTTTAAAACTTTGGGTTACATCTATATAATTGTTTAATGGAAAATTGTCCTCAAACAAAATAATCTGCCGAAACTCTTCCACCTCATTGAGCAGATTCTGAATGGCAATAAAATCCTTCTGAAATGCAATATCCTCGACTTTTCTCTTTCCAAGTGAACTCAAACAGGCCTCCGCTATCATTTTCCTTATTCTGTGAAAACCTGTCTTTGCTTCAAAATTAGCCGGATAAATCATTGGTAAATCTCTATTATAATTTGCTACAAAAATACAAATACTCAGGTGTGAAGTTTATATCCTTATTGAAAATATTATTTTTTATTAAATATTTATTTTAAAACCTTATCTGATGAGTCAGGCATAAAATAAATCATCCCCAACAGAATTCAACAAAATTTATATTTCAATATTGTATGAATCAAAATAATCATTCTCTATTATTGCAGAATTAAGAATAAAATTTTATTTTTCTGAAAAATTACTACTATGGTAAGAATAAAAATTTTCCTGCCTGCCGTAATATTTATTACTTCACTATTTTTCTTATTTACATCATGCATGTACAACAAAGCGAGTAATGGAGACCCGGTAGCAAGGTTACTTATTGATTCCAGGGCCTTGTTGGGAGAAGGATCTGTTTGGAATTACCAAACGGGTGAATTATACTGGATAGACATAGAAAAAGGAATATTATATATTTACGATCCGGCCAGCAGGCAAACCATTCAATATCCTTTCAACAAAAAGATCGGAACTGTAGTTCCGACAAATGATGGCAATGCACTTGTGGCACTTCAGGATGGTATTTATGAACTGAATTTAGCTACCGGAAAGGTTGAATTTCTTGATAATCCTATTGAAAACACATCTGATGTAAGGTTCAATGATGGTAAATGTGATCCGGGAGGAAGATTTTGGGTTGGAACTATGGCCCTGGATGCACACAGGTACGGAGCTGCATTATACAGGTATGATACGGAAGGAGTGTTAAAGAAGATGCTGGACAGTATTACAATTTCCAATGGTCTTGTCTGGACATCGGATCATAAAACCATGTACTATATAGACACTCCCACACAACAGGTAAAACGATATAAATACGATGAATCAAGCGGAGATATTGTTCCTGACGGTATTGCAGTTACTATACCTAAAGATCTGGGGTCTCCGGATGGAATGACGATTGATGACGATGATATGCTCTGGATAGCTCATTGGGGTGGTTATGGTGTATACCGCTGGGATCCCGAGACGGGAAAACTATTACAGAAAATTGCTGTACCTGCAAAAAATGTGACCTCCTGTGCTTTTGGTGGGGAAAATCTTGAATACTTATATATCACAACAGCCCAAAACGGAAATACCCCGGAAGAACTTCAAAAATATCCTGCAAGTGGGGGCCTTTTTGTTGTAAAACCCGGGGTAAAAGGAGTTAAAGCCAGTTTTTATGGCAAATCAAATCAAAATTTTTCTCAGCCTGAATAATTATTCATATATTTAAAAAAACTAACCTGCTAACAATAAATAAAATGACCAATCGAAGAAATTTTATAAAGAAGGCATCCTTATTTTCCGCCGGGTTGATAGTACTTCCTGAAATATCTTTTCGATCAGTACCTGCAAAAGAAATTGGCTTGCAATTATATACGGTAAGGGATCAGATACAACAAGATTTGAAAGGAACTCTTGAAAAAGTTGCTGAAATTGGCTACAGAACAATTGAAGCAGCGGGCTATGACAATGGGAAATTTTACGGTCTCGAACCAGCAGCATTTGGATCACTGGTTACTTCCACCGGCATGAAGGTGCTAAGCTCCCACACAACTGCCCAATTGCCTTCTTTGGACTCCTCTGAAAGTGATGTATGGAAAAAAGTTGCAGAAGATACAGCTGGAACTGGAGCCAGGTATTTGGTATACGCATATCTAACAGAGGATAAACGCAAATCACTGGATGATTATAAGCGTCTGGCAGAAAAATTTAACAAAGCAGCCGAAATCTGTAAAAAAAGCGGGCTGATTTTTGGTTATCACAATCATGATTTTGAATTCGAAGAGATGGGAGGTGAAATTCCTTACGATGTACTGCTTAACAATACCGATCCTCAACTTGTCAAGATGGAGATTGATCTATACTGGATTATCAGAGCAGGTAAAGATCCTTTGGAATATTTTAAGAAATACCCGGGAAGATTTGAGTTATGGCATGTAAAAGATATGGAGCCTGGTAAAGAAAAATTTTTTGCAGAAGTTGGAAAGGGAACAATTGATTTTGAAAGGATTTTTGCAAGGGCTGATGAAGCAGGCATGAAACACATCTTTGTTGAACAGGACCGGTCCAGGCAAGATCCTTTTAAAAGTATCAGGATTAGTTTCGATTACCTGAATAATGCATCATTTGTCAGAACATATGCCTCCTGATCATCCAGCAAACCTCTGGAATTAAAAAACTGGTATCTCTAAAATTATTCTATTTACAGGTGGCTTCCGGATAAATGTACAATATAAATAGCCAACTATCTATTACTTAACTAAATTTCAAATTATTATGGACACTAACGCTAACCCAAATCCGATTTCACGTCGGAAATTCATTGGTAATACCGCTACTGCTGCAGCAGCCTTTACTATTTTACCCAGTTCAGTTATCAGCGGACTGGGACACAAAGCTCCCAGTGACAAATTAAATATTGCAGGGATTGGAGTTGGAGGTATGGGACATACCAACCTGAACAATATGAAAAGTGAAAATATTGTTGCCCTTTGCGATGTTGACTGGAGATATGCCGAGAATTGTTTTAATGATTTTCCGCAAGCTAAGAAATACCAGGACTGGAGAAAGATGTTTGATGAAATGGGAAAATCCATTGATGCTGTGGTAATTGCTACTGCCGATCATACCCATGCCTTAATAGCAGCACATGCCATTACAATGGGAAAACATGTATACCTTCAGAAGCCCCTTACACATAGTGTATATGAATCACGATTGCTTACCAACCTGGCAAAAAAATATAAAGTAGCCACACAGATGGGCAACCAGGGAGCGTCTGGAGAAGGTGTCAGGCAATCCTGCGAATGGCTGTGGAACGATG
>DASQZP010000569.1:0-3426 GCA_035638655.1 Bacteroidales bacterium | reverse complement strand
ATAGTTTACGGAAGTGTGATGTATTACAGGTATGAACGATGAAAGGTATAATTTCAAAACTAAACAAACAATTCGAAAACCGGATCCGGCTGGGTATCATGTCAGTGCTGATGGTTAACGAAAAGGTTGATTTTAACTCCCTGAAAGAAATGCTGGGGGTTACTGACGGAAATCTGGCCAGTCACCTCAATAGTCTGGAAAAACATCAGCTAATCGAAGTGCACAAAGAATTTGTAGGACGTAAACCAAAGACTACTTACAGGGCAACTGATTCAGGACGTAAGGCTTTTGGTGATCATCTGGATAACCTGGAAAAACTTCTCAGACAACAATAATTTTTTTAACTATTTACTTTGTTTTTCAAAGTACTTTCTAATTTAATAATTGAAATCATGAAACAGGTAAAAGAAATGACAAAAAGAATGAAACAATCCGTTACACTGAAACTGGTCCTTATTGGTATCCTGATGCTGTTACTGCTGATACCGGCAGGAATGATCAAGTCCCTTATTCTGGAAAGGGAACAGACAAGTAAGCAAGTAACCGGGGAAATAAGCGATTTATGGGGAAACAAGCAAACAATTACCGGTCCGTATCTTACTGTCCCTTACAAAAAATATATTCAGACAAAGGACGGTGTCAAAACAGATATCAACTATCTTCACATTCTGCCTGGCAAACTGAAGATATCCGGAGTAATTTCACCTGAGATCAGGTACAGAGGAATTTACAAAGTGGTTGTATATAATTCAAAGCTACATTTTTCCGGTACTTTTCTGCCACAGGAAGATTCAACAGGAAGGATTGACAGCAAAAACATAATTTGGAAAGAAGCTACAGTGAACCTGGGCATTCCAGACATGCGGGGAATACAGGAGAATCTTAAATTACAGCTGGATAGTACATCCTACAGCATGAATCCGGGTATTGCTACCCGCGACCTGGTAAAAACCGGTATCAGTACTCCCCTGGTTATTGAACCTGGTAAAGAAGCCGATTTTAATCTGGAACTGAATCTCAATGGAAGCAACGAACTGGCTTTCATCCCGCTGGGAAAAGAAACAATTGTTAACCTGCATTCCAACTGGGAAAATCCCAGCTTCAAAGGTGCTTTTCTGCCACGGGAGCGCAAAATTGATAACGAGGGCTTTACAGCCGATTGGAAGATACTTCATCTCAACCGGTCTTATCCGCAGCAATGGAGCAACAATGCCTATAATATCAATTCATCAGCTTTTGGGGTAAGTCTCCTGTTACCTGTTGACCACTATCAGAAAGCCTATCGCTCGGCAAAATATGCTTTGATGTTTATTGCACTGACTTTTTTAACCTTTTTCTTTATTGAAGTCCTGAACCAAAAACAAATCCACCCGATCCAGTATTTGCTGGTGGGACTGGCCCTTGTTATCTTCTTTTCGTTACTTGTGGCCCTTTCCGAGCAAATGCCTTTTGTGTACGCTTACCTTATTGCAGCATCAGCGAATATTGCTTTGATCTCAGTATTTGCTGCGGGAATATTTAAGAATACCAGGCTAACCGTTATACTAACCATCATTCTGGTAGTGCTCTATATTTTCCTCTATACTGTACTACAATTAATGGATTATGCCTTGTTAATGGGTAATCTGGGCCTTTTTGCTGCTTTGGCCATTGTAATGTTTATATCCAGAAAGGTTAACTGGTACGACCGTGAACTAAAGCATTCTGAAGTATGATATTTTGGTATAAGATCTGAAAGGGGAATATTACTGTCAGATCAAATAAATATCCCGGATTCATCCACTGCTTAACCAACCCGGTTTTCAAAACTGTCATTTGGGATGTGGCCGGGAAAGTTCGATTGTCTTTCTCAGGGAGACTCCGCCGGTCAATTATCCTGGCTCTCCTGCTGGTTTTTTTCAGTAATAAGATTACCGGAGAAGATGCCATAACTTGAAAATAAAAAAAGCGGGTAATTCACTTACCTGAATTACCCGCTTTTTCATTAATAGCAATCTGAATGTATACTACCAAAAAAGAGTAATCATATTTAAAAATCAATGTCATATAAGTCTTTCCCGTCCTTTTCAAAATTTTCTACACTGATGTTCGTCATGGGATGACTCCTC
Source organism: Bacteroidales bacterium (assembly GCA_035638655.1). Classification (GTDB taxonomy): domain Bacteria; phylum Bacteroidota; class Bacteroidia; order Bacteroidales; family DASQZP01; genus DASQZP01. The sequence goes on along the minus strand of DASQZP010000569.1, from coordinate 1,318 downwards.
AGTCTTTCCAGTATTTCATAATTAACTGTACAGGCATGGGCACCGGTCAGACTAACACGGTGCACCTGGTCAACCGTCTTGAAACTGGCCGCAAGGATCTTTGTATCCAGTCCGTATATTTTAAATGAATTAGCTATGTAACTTACTACTTCGATTCCATGAGAGGAGATGTTATCTAACCGGTTAACATAAGGCGCTACCCAGTCGGCTCCTGCTCTGGCCGCTACCAGTGCCTGTTGTTGTGAAAAGATGGCGGTAGCGGTTACCTTAATGTCTGCATCTTTGATCATTGGTATGGCCCGTAATCCTTCCCTGGTCAATGGAATTTTAGCAAAGAAATTTTCTCCCAGACTGAAATAAGACTTATATTTCTTTGCCTCTCTAAGCATGTTTTCAGCATTTGTACTAATCATTTGCACATGCAGCATCTTATTAGCACTTATTTCTATTATCTGGGGTAATACTTCTGAAAGCGGCTTTCCTTCAGCAGCCAGAATAGTAGGATTTGTTGTAACCCCTTCCAGTGGAAAATAAGAAAATAAATCCCTAAGTTCAACAATGTTAGCCGTATCGGCAAGAAATATCATATTAACAGATTTATATTAATTAATTCAGTTTGTCGGCATTATCGAGCAAAAAAGATTCTGCTTCTACACTCCATAATCCTTTATTTTTATCGCATATTTCTGCCAGTTTAGCAAAAACCGGGTTTGTTTTTCCCTTCTCCGCAAATTCAGCAATTGGTGTCAAAGGCATTTCCAGATGTGTATAAATCAACTTTTTACCTCCTGGAATAGATGGCAGGTTCAGTGTGGTTTCAATTACTGCATTGAGTCCGCCAACATGTGTGATCAATCCGGCTGGATCCAAACCAAACGACAAATAATCCAGTGCTTCCACCATGTCGTCATTGTTACCACCAGACGTTCCCACAATGTGAGTAGATTTATAATGGATATCATAGAAGTTAAACGGAGCTGAAAATGTTGGATCCGACGGTCCGGCAAAGAAATTCAGGCAACCATCCTGGCCCAGAATTGCATCGGCCTGTTGGATTACTGCGGGAACGGGGGCAAATACGAATACATCATCATACCCCTTACCATCGGTTAATTCAATGAGTTTCTGCTGCGGATCATCCAATTTTCCTGTATTCAGGTAGAGTAGTCTAATACCATTTTTAGCAGCCTCTTCAGGCGGATAAAGTGTACTGGCCCTTGCCAGCCTCACATTATCTATATCTGTTACCACCAGTAATCCTGGTTTAATATCTTTCCGGTGTATCACATAATTGATCGCAGCCAGCCCCATAGGTCCA
>DASQZP010000568.1:0-10865 GCA_035638655.1 Bacteroidales bacterium | reverse complement strand
GCCGGGATTCTTACTGTTAAAGGGGGAACAGGTGCAATCGTGGAATATTTTGGCGAAGGTGCATCCAGTATATCCTGTACAGGAAAAGGTACAATTTGCAATATGGGTGCTGAGATTGGCGCCACTACCTCGCTTTTCGGTTATGATCAGAAGATGTCTGAATACCTGAGAGGAACATCCCGGGCTGAGGTGGCTGATATGGCTGATGAAATTGCTGAACACCTGACTGGCGATCCTGAAGTATATACTGATCCTGAAAAATATTTTGATGAGGTAATTGAAATTAATTTGTCGGAGCTGGAACCTTATATTAACGGACCTTTCTCTCCTGATAAGGCATGGCCGCTCAGCGAATTTGCCAAAGCCGTTAAAGAAAACGATTATCCGCAGAAGCTCGAGGTTGGATTGATCGGCTCCTGCACTAATTCCTCCTATGAAGATATAACACGTTCTGCTTCAGTAGCCAGACAGGCCGCAGCAAAAAATCTGAAGGTTAAATCCGAATTTACCGTTACTCCGGGATCCGAACAGGTGCGTTATACAGTTGAACGCGACGGGTTGCTCGGTGATTTTGAGGATATTGGTGCTGTAATCCTGGCTAATGCCTGCGGTCCTTGTATCGGACAATGGGCCCGTCACGGAGCTGATAAACAGGAAAAGAATTCTATTATTACCTCATTCAATCGTAATTTTGCGAAAAGAAATGATGGCAATCCGAATACGCATGCATTTGTTGCCTCACCTGAGATTGTCACTGCACTGGCCATTGCCGGCGATCTGACTTTTAATCCTGTTACAGATACGCTTACCAATGAAAATGGTGAAGCAGTAAAGCTTGACGAACCAACTGGAATGGAACTACCCTCCAAAGGCTTTGCCGTTGAGGATCCTGGTTACCTGGCACCGGCTGAAGACGGCTCTGCAGTGGAAGTGAAGGTTGCTCCCGACTCTAAACGTTTGCAGTTGTTGACTCCTTTTGCTTCCTGGGGTGGTAATGATATAAAAGATCTCAGATTATTGCTGAAGGCTAAAGGAAAATGTACTACTGATCATATCTCGATGGCTGGTCCCTGGCTGCGTTATCGCGGACACCTGGATAATATTTCTGAAAATATGTTTATTGGTGCGGTTAATGCATTTAACGATCAGACCAACCATGTTAAAAACGCTTTGGGACAAGACTATATGCCAGTACCGTCATCAGCCCGCAGATACAAAGAGGCTGGCATTGCCACACTGGTAGTTGGCGATGAAAATTATGGTGAGGGCTCATCGCGCGAACATGCTGCCATGGAACCCCGTCATCTGGGCGTCAAAGTGGTACTGGTTCGTTCTTTTGCCCGCATTCATGAAACAAACCTGAAAAAACAGGGTGTGCTGGCGCTTACATTTGCCGACAGAGATGACTATGATAAGATTAAAGAGGATGACACCTTTGATATAGTCGGTCTGACCGATTTCAAAGAGGACACTCCGCTTAAGGTTATTGTAAAACATGCGGACGGTTCCACTGATGAGATTTTGGCAAATCATACCTATAATGCCAATCAGATTGAATGGTTCAAGGCTGGTTCTGCATTAAATCTGATCAGACTTAAGAACAAACAATAAAAATCTTTCAGAAAACCAAACCCGGCAAATCACCTGTAAATGCCGGGTTTTGTTTTTAATTATTGATGCATTTTCAGTTAACCGGCATATTATTTTAGCTTGACCGGATCGAACTAAGCGATATATTTTGTAAATTTCGAAGTATGATTGAATGGCTTGAAAATCATCAACAGGCTTGTTTTTATAAGCGCTTTTTTGGGATTGAGTGTCCGGGTTGTGGAATGCAGCGGGCTTTTATCGAATTGCTGAAAGGTAATATCTATCAGAGTTTTGTGTTATTTCCTGCATTTATTCCTCTCCTGGTAATGTTTGGTTTTTTATTGTTGCATATTATATTTAAATTTAAAAACGGGGCTCGCATCCTGCTTTATATGTTCATTGGCAATACCTCTATTGTAGTTATTAGTTATCTTATAAAAATAATTAACCTTAAGTAAAACAGTATGGAAAACAATACCACTAATCCGGCTTCTCCGGAGGAGGAGAAAAAAACAACTGCTGCAACAGGACAAATAAAAATTCCGCGTCAGTTACCCAATTCCACCACTGTACTGGTGCTTGGTATTATTTCAATTGCCGCCTGCTGGTGCTGGGGGGTAATTGGAGTGACACTGGGTATTATTGCACTTGTGCTTTCAGCAAAAGATAAAAAACTTTATAAAATCAATCCGGCAGATTATACAGAGAGTTCCTACAAAAATCTGAATGCCGGATATATTTGTGCACTTATCGGAACAATTTTATCAGGCTTGTATCTCTTGTTTGTGCTCATTTACTTTTTTATTATCGGTGCTGCAATCAGTCTTACTCCCTGGCAGAATATGTTTTAACGAATGTGAATTTAATAAAATCCGTGTGTTAGATCCCATGTCTGAATGACTTCAGTCAGGCGGGCCTTTAAGTGGGAGGGGGCAGCGCAAGGGAGCTTTTCCCTGGATATATTAATTGGATATTGGCTTTATATGTTAACACTTGATAAACGGATTGAAACATTTGCTGTATTAGGCAGATTTTTAAAACAATTTTCACGACAAGGAGAAGAAAACCCTGATCTGAAAAAGCTTAATGATGAATGGTTTGCAGCCACTGATGAGCATTTCAGGAATGCACATATTTATAACCCATGGTTCACCGAAGAGTTTGTTCGAATTGCTGTTGAAGCAATTTCGTATATGCTGGAGGAAAATAAACTGAGAAAGTGGATTTCCATCTACAACAGCGAAGAATTTGATGACAATAAACAGACAAAACAGATCGGGGTTGTGATGGCAGGAAATATACCCTTGGTAGGCTTTCATGACTTTCTTTGTGTATTATTGTCTGGTTACACGTTTCAGGGTAAACTTTCGTCAAAAGACCAGTATTTGATGAAACTGATGGCTGATCTTGTTTGTGCAATTAATTCTGATTTTGCTGATAGAATAATACTTACAGAGGAAAGGCTCAGTAATTTTGATGCCATAATTGCTACTGGTAGTGATAATTCTGCACGTTACTTTGAATATTATTTCGGAAAATATCCGAATATAATCCGGAAAAACCGTACTTCTGTTGCTGTTATTACCGGGAATGAAAATGAATCGGAGCTCAGCAGCCTGGCTGATGATGTGTTTCTTTATTTCGGACTGGGTTGCAGAAATGTGTCCCGCTTTTTTGTGCCGGCAGGATATAACTTTGGTCCACTCTTTAAGGCTTTTGAAAAATACAGCTATCTTGGGAATCATAATAAGTTTGCCAATAATTATGAATACAACCGGGCTATTTACCTTGTGAATCAAACAAAACATCTTGATGGTGGTTTTTTTATCATGAAAGAGGATTCCGGATTATTTTCTCCGCTTACTGTTTATTTTTATGACTATTATTCTTCACCGGAACACCTGGAAAGCCTGCTTACTATTCACAAACAGGGTATTCAGGCGCTGGTAACCTCGGATCAGGGGAAGGAGGGGGCTGTAACTCCCGGACGGGCTCAATATCCGGAGCCCTGGGACTATGCAGACGGAGTTGATACGATGGCATTTTTACTTTCACTCAACAAGTCGTAATTTTGCCAGACTTTCAATTTGGAACTGATTTGAATTTATGCATCGATATCTAATTATACTGGCCGGTCCTACCGCTGTAGGTAAAACCAGCGTCAGTCTTCATATTGCCAGGCATTTTGATATTCCGGTTATCTCATCTGATTCCCGTCAGGTTTACAAGGAAATGATGATAGGTACTGCACGACCATCAGAAGAGGAAATGCAGGGAATAAAACATTATTTCATTGGAAATCTCTCAATAAAAGATCACTATAACGCGGGCAGGTACGAAGAAGATGTACTGAAACTGCTTGAGGAGGTTTACCAGAATTCTGAATATGCCTTACTTGCCGGAGGGTCCGGATTGTATATCAATGCTGTCTGCAATGGAATTGATCAGTTTCCCTCTGCTGATCTCTCATTGAGGAAGGAACTTACAGAGGTGTTTGAAAACGAAGGACTTGAATCGATCCGTTCTATGTTGAAAAAACTTGATCCTGTTCATTATGACAGGGTTGATCTGAAAAATCCCAAAAGAATTTTAAAAGCACTTGAGGTGAGTATTGCAGCCGGGAAACCATATTCTTCTTTTCTCACTAAACCTGAAAAGAAGAGGAATTTCACTCCGGTCTGGATAGGATTGAACCGCGAAAGAGAAGAGTTGTATGAACGCATCAATCAGCGGGTTGACCAGATGATGGAAGCTGGTTTACCGGACGAAGCAAAAAGATTGTATCCGTATCGTGACGAAAATGCTCTGAATACAGTCGGGTACAAGGAGTTGTTTGATTATTTTGACGGTGAGACAGACCTCGAAGAAGCCGTACGCCTGATCAAAAGAAATTCAAGACATTATGCTCGAAGGCAACTTATCTGGTTTAATAAAAATGAAAAAATTAAGTGGTTCCATCCTGACGAAATTGATAGTATAATTGCTTATGTTGAAAAAGCCACGGCAAAGAAGTAAACGAAAGATTTAAAATAAATAATAATGCTTGAGCAGGGAAATTTTACCATAAGAGTCTATGGGCTTATTTTCAATAATAACAAAGAGGAAATACTGCTTAGTGATGAATTTATGCTGGATATGAAAATGACAAAATTTCCGGGTGGCGGACTTGAATTTGGTGAAGGCACCATTGATTGTATCAAAAGAGAAGCCATGGAAGAATTTGGCCAACCAGTGCGTGTCTTGCGTCATTTTTATACCACTGATTATTATCAGAAAGCACTTTTCTATCCCAATCATCAACTGATCAGTATTTATTATGAAGTTGAATTTACGGATCCGGTAAAATTCAAAATATCGGCAAAACCTTTTGATTTTGAATTGATAAACGGGAATCAGTCTTTCCGGTGGGAACCGATTAGGGACATCAGTCCGGAGGACCTGACTTTCCCTGTTGACAGGAAGGTGATGGGAATGATTAAAGAAAAAATGCAGCAGGATTGATCAAATTTTATAAGGCAGATGCTATATTTTTCTTCTTATTCCTTTTGGTGGAATGACAGGAATCAATTATTTCGTCGGCAAAACGATCCCAGGAGAAATATTTTTTTCCTTCTTTAACGCCTTCCACGAATTCAGCCTCCCGCTGATTTGAGTAAAAATCATCTAATGCTGTAGCGATTGCTTCAGGATCAACGGGGGTAACATAACCAGCCCGGCCATCTTTAACAATTTCAGACAAACCTCCCACATTTGTAACCAGCATGGGTCGTTCAAACTGGTAGGCTATCTGTGTAACCCCACTTTGAGTTGCCGAATGATAGGGTTGCACCACAATATCTGCAGCTGAAAAATAGTATTTTACCTTTTCTCTCGGTATGAAACTATTGGTCAGAATAACCCTGTCTTCAAGCGAGTTATTCCTGATCATTTCCAGGTATCTGTCTGGCTTCTCATAGAATTCACCCGCAACAATAAGCTTGAGGTTAAGTTTTTGTATTCTCGGATCAGCCATGGCTGTCAGCAACAGGTCTAAACCTTTATAAGCTCTGACAATACCAAAGAAGAGGATAAGCTTTGTATCTTTATTGATATTCAAATAGTCTCTTGCTTTGTCTTTTTCAACAATTTCACCAAATATGTCATAGATAGGATGGTATAATTGTTTTCGGGCTATATTGCCGAGGACTTTCCCTGTTTCACTGTAAACCGATGCGGAAAGGCAGATCATGGTATCGGCTTTTCCTCCAAAATATTTAGCCAGCTTTTTGCTGAAAAGTACTTTCTCGTGCGGGAGTAAGTTATGGACAACGGGGATGATCCGGATGTTGTTCTTTTTTCTTTTGACCAGGCGTATCAATGTACCCAGTGCGGGCGCCATAAAAGGAGTCCAGTACATCACTACCAGGCAATCAGGAGCTGACTTGCGTATGTACCAGGCAGCACGTATCCACGAAAAAGGATTGATTGAATTCAGCAGCGGCTTAATGGAGTATGGGGGAGGATTTCCTTCGGTTTCTTTCTGTGTTTTCCCCGGAAACAAAAGCGAAGGGTATTGCATGCTGAAAGAAACAATTTCGCTATCGATTCCTTTTCGATGAAAAGTACTACAAAGTGATTCGTTGAAATTGGCAATTCCTCCCCGCAGGGGATAAGCAGGACCTGTTAGAATTATTTTCAAAAGAATATATAACTTTAATTATCACATGAATTGTTCAGTTTATATTGTTTTTTCAACCTGGTATAAATTCCTGTCTGTTGAGGAACGGGATACGAGTTCACCCAGAAAACCGGCCACAAAAAGTTGTGTTCCCATCAGCATAAAGGTAAGGGCAAGGTAAAAATACGGACTCTCAGTAACCAGTTTGGAGGGTATCCCTATACTCAAATGATATAATTTCTGAAAACCAAGCCACAAAGCCGCCAAAAATCCAATAATGAACATCATGGTTCCGAATGTACCAAACATATGCATGGGTTTCTTCCCAAATTTCGAAATAAAAGATATGGATAGCAGATCAAGAAATCCATTTATAAAACGTTCCAGGCCAAATTTGGTAACGCCGTATTTACGTTTCTGATGTTTAACAACTTTTTCCCCGATGTTAATGAAGCCTGCTTTTTTAGCCAGTACAGGAATATAGCGGTGCATCTCACCATAAACTTCAATAGATTTTACCACTTCATTTCGATAAGCCTTCAGACCGCAGTTAAAATCGTGTAGCTTGATACCTGTTACTTTCCGGGCCGTCCAGTTAAAAAATTTACTGGGAATAGTTTTGCCTACGGGATCGTATCTTTTCTTTTTCCATCCTGAAACCAGATCAAATCCTTCGTTCATAATCATGGCATATAATTCCGGAATCTCTTCAGGGTTATCCTGAAGATCTGCATCCATAGTAATTACAACATCACCGGTTGCCTGTTCAAAACCATGAAACAAGGCAGCAGACTTCCCGTAATTACGCCTGAATTTTATAGCTTTAATATTTGGATTGATAGCAGATAGTTCTTCTATTACTGTCCATGAAAGATCATTACTTCCGTCATCAACAAAGATCAATTCGTAGGTAAAGTGGTTTTCTTCCATTACCTGGTGAACCCATTCTGTCAGTTCGCCAAGTGATTCTTCTTCATTAAAAAGTGGTACTATTACTGATATATTCATGTTTTGTTATTGTTGACTGCAGAATAGTCTTTGTACATCTGTTTTATTGTTGTTCAAAAGGATTTTTATCACGTTTCATAAAAATTGAGATGATCAGAGAAAGGATAAAGCCCCAGAATGTCATACCAAACAGTGTTCCTATTGCTGAAAATGCAGGACTGGCAAATTTACGGGCCATATTCATTTGGGCCTCTATCTGATCAGCAGACATGCCTTTGTTGAGCAGCTTTTCTTCAGCAATTGAGAACTCGCGGTCCATCAAGCCCGGATCGATAAGAGCATACAGAAGGTACATGTAAAAGCCCAGTAATACTGAAGCAAAAAGAGCCATCAGGACACCGAAGCCGAGAGCCTGTCCATAGCTCATATTGCCGCCCAGTACCTTGTCTCGATATGCCTTCATACCCATAATCAGACCAGCAATCAGGAATACAGTTCTTCCCAGTCCGGCCGGAGTAGATGTGGTAAGATCAAAAACATAAAGTATTACACTGTAAATTATCAGTATAAGACCTAATATGGCACCATAATTCATTGACTCTTTCCATACTGAGGTTGATTTTTCTTCCATTACATTAGGGTTTTTGGTTTGTAATGAGCAAAGATATTAGATTTTTATAAATATCAATCCGGGAGAGTGAGATTCCTGTGGAATTTAATTCACTGATACCTGCTTTTCTGATTAAAGGCACTTGTAAGTTAATTTAAAAGTTGAATATGTTACTTCTACTTTGACAGATTAAACCCAGACTTGATTTTTCGCCTTTTCTTGCCCCATCCCTAAAGGGTGAAAGCCGAAAAATCAGCCCGTTCCCTTAAGGGTAAAGGGCAAATCGGGTTGATTTTACAATTGTTTTAAATGTGTCAAAATAGAATTATAATAAATGCATATTTTATAAGAAAAACCGTGTTCTAATGGTTTTGAACATTTATTTCTTAATGAAGTAAAAATAGCAATAAGCTTCTTTGCAATGATTAAAAAAGTTATTACTTTTGCAGCTCGCGGGTAAGTCTCATACGACCAGCTCCTGTTGAACTCCCCCAGGTCCGGAAGGAAGCAAGGGTAGACAGTTGTAGCGGTGCGATATGAGTAGCTTACCCGCTTTTTTTGTCTGCAATAATCATTATTTGGTCAATTCCTTTTTTAATTTCGTCAAATATTTTATCTTTGGATTCCTTTATATAGAAATGTAAATATCTACAGGTAAAATTCTCGCTAATGAAAAGCAAGTGGATCCACATCGAAAATATATTGTATAATATGATTTCCTATGTTGTGATGTTTAGTGTTATTGCTGCTTCTTTTCATGGTGTACTTTACCATCATTTACATCCTCAATTAAGCTTCTATGCTCTGTTTGATGCATTCCTTTGGCAGTATACTTCCGTATCTGCAGCTCTTCTTCTTTTGATCATGTGGGGGCATTCCCGGACACACTGATCGTTATTCTTGAATACTTTTTATCAAAAAAATATCCGATTACATGTAAAGTGCATTGAATCAGCTTATCATGATTTTTAATATTTTTACTTTCTCAGACCAACTATTTGAAAAATGTTGTAATTTCGTTCTGATTTTTTGAAAATGAACCCGAGCTATTTTTGTATTTAAGATTTATATAATTATAATTTATACAATGTCCTTCATTTTATCTTTTCGTTAAATTTATCAGCTGATGCCTACCGATAATCAGCCTCCCTAGTCCGCTCCCCTCATTGGACAGCTGACAGCGGCAAAAAGCCGGGGAAGAGATATATTGCCAATTTATCTTCTGAAAGAATCTTCTTTAATATTATCAGGGCATTTATCCTGAAGATTCCTGCCAGCATGAGCCGGTAGCCATTACCTTTTGCCTGTAAATTCTGTCATTTTTATCCTTTTATCAGGATAATTTGGATAGATAACAAAGTGGTTACCACAAATGGTTATAATAATTAGAGTTTGTCAATAAAGTCAAGTGTCTGGATCAAAATGTTCAAGAACAAAGCCTGTTCCGTTCTAAACGGGAGCGTGCAAAAATTTTATTCACAATATATTATTGTATATGAGGAATTAAAATTTTTGCAAAAATGCAGTTATCGGACATTAAGGACAGACACAAATTAGAGTAATCGCTCACAAATTAATTATAAGAAAAGTGAAAAAACAATTAAAAAACGTACAAACAAAAAAAACAGTTAAATCTGTCGTTTCAGTACTGGGACCCGTAGACAACCTGGAGAGATATCTGCAACCTGACTGGTGGCGTCGCATTTTCAATTCAATGTATCTTAAAACAGATGCTGATGTGGTTGAAGACAGGTCAATTACCATAAATGAAGTAGATCTTTTTGAAAATATACTGCAACTTAATAAGGACAATGTTATTCTCGATCTGGCCTGTGGACAGGGCAGGCATTCACTTGAAATGGCCCGTCGGGGTTATGTAAATGTACACGGACTCGACCGGTCACATTTCCTTATACGAAAAGCAAAATCCATAAATCTGTCAGAGCGTTTAAATGTGAGCTTCAGGGAAGGTGATGCGAGGAAATTACCTTATAGTGTCGATGTGTTTGACGATATAATGATCCTGGGAAACAGTTTTGGCTATTTTGAAAGTACTGAAGATGATATTAAAATCCTTAAAGAAGTCTTCAGGATACTTAAACCCGGAGGTAAATTTCTTATTGATGTTGCAGACGGTAGTTATCTGAAGGATAATTATCAGCCCAGAAGCTGGGAATGGATTGACAGGAAGCATTTTGTATGCCGGGAACGTTCCCTGGCTGAAGATAATGAGCGCTTGATTTCAAGAGAAGTTATTACAAATGTACAGAAGGGTGTAATCGTCGACCAGTTTTATGCCGAGAGACTTTATACCCGTGAAAGTCTGCAGCGCATGCTTGACGACATAGGATTCAGGGAAATTTCTTTCCATGGTGAAATATCACCCGATTCGCAGAGAAACCAGGATCTCGGAATGATGGAACGACGTATTATTGTTACAGCAGCGGCTGCAAAGGAATGGACGCCTGTAAAACCTAAATCGAAAGACCTTAAAAATATTGTGGTGGTGATGGGTGATCCGCATAAACCTGATGTGATCAAACCTTCTACTGTTTTTGATGAGGATGATTTTAATACTATTGAGAACCTGAAAAAAGCGTTGGATTCCCTTAACGGATATAAGTTTACATTTCTGGACAACCATAACTCACTCATATCCGATTTGAATAAACTGAAGGGCAGGGTTGATTTTGTTCTTAACTTGTGTGATGAAGGTTTTGATAATGCTGCGTCAATGGAATTGCATCTGCCGGCACTTTTTGAGATTCTGAATGTGCCCTATACCGGTTCAGGACCGCAATGCCTGGCTTATTGTTATGACAAATCGCTCGTCAGGGGAATTGCCAAGGAAATGGAGATTCCGGTGGCTGAAGCATTTTTTATAAAACCTGAGGATAACGTATTTGAACTACCGGTTGGTTTTCCTGTAATTGCAAAACCTAATTTTGGAGATTCGAGTTTCGGTATTACACAACAAAGTGTGGCTTATACAATTGAAGAATTGAATGATGCTATTCTGGAAATCCGTCAAAAATTTGGATATGAAAAGCCTGTGCTGGT
>DASQZP010000567.1:0-2639 GCA_035638655.1 Bacteroidales bacterium | reverse complement strand
ATATAGTTGAGATAATCTTTCCTTGTTTTCTGTCTGGTTATTTGTGAGGTCCATACCTTCACTAATCTCACCCGATAGTACCTTAAAATAATTGATCTCTCCAATATGTGATTCTACTGTTGATTTAAATACAAAAGCAATGGCAGGTCCGGTTGCATCGCATTTAATTTCATTGTCTTCTGTTGTTTTTGCCGCAGGTACTTCAAGCGGACTGGGAGCTACATTGCAAATGAATTCCATCAAACGACCCACGCCCATGTTCTTTTTGGCTGATACACAAAAAACAGGGAACATTCCTCTTTGAAGAATACCGGAGGTAATTCCTTTACGCATCTCATTTTCATCCAGTGTCTCTTTCTCAAAGAAGAGTTCCATCAGGCCTTCATCATTTTCAGCTGCCTTCTCTACCAGTTCATTTCTTAGCTCTTCAGCTCTTTCCATCTGGTCTGCAGGGATATCCATGATTTCCGGTTTGCCCCCGTCTGCAGGATACTTGAAGGCTTTCATCAACAATACATCTATAATTGTATTGAAGCCGGGTCCTTCATTAACCGGAAACTGCACAAGTGTAATATTGCCACCAAACCGCTCTCTTGCTGCTTCAATTGTCTTTTCAAAATTTGACTTATCATGATCAAGGTGATTGACAACAAAAATAGTGGATTTACCATGACTTTCAAGATATCTTGACTGAATCTCGGTTCCTACTTCTACACCATTTTGTGAATTGAGCACCATAATCCCCGTATCAGTTATCTTAAGAGACGAGATAACACCACTGATAAAATCATCTGCTCCTGGATTGTCAATAATATTGAGCTTCTTATCATTGAATTCGGTGTAGAGGACTGAAGAATAAACTGAGCTTTCGTTCTCATGTTCAATCTCGTAAAAGTCTGAGACAGTGTTCTGTTGATCTACCGAACCTCTCCTGTCTATTGTGCCTCCTTCAAAGAGCATGGCCTCAGCAAGAGTTGTTTTTCCCGACCCTGAATTGCCAAGCAAGGAAATATTCTTGATCTGATTCGTTTGATAAGTTTTCATATTGGTCTTGTGAGTTTGGTTATAGTATATAAATAGTAATTAAAATTTATTTTTTCATTTTAACCGGAGACTTGCAAATGTAACATTTTTTTAATAACAACCAATACCCTGAACGGTCTCAGAGGGTTAATTATTGGAGAGTCTCAAAATATTTTCAGGATGTATGGAAAACAAAAAAAATCATTTCATGATAAATATACGCTAAATAATTTCTTCAAAATAAACGGTGATTGCGTTTATTTTTCGAAAATAATGCATAGTTTTGCACGCCAATTGGTTTTACACCAGGTAAACGCCGAAGCTTATAAATCATTATTTTTCTAAATAGCTTATTTGCAGAGGCATAAAAACTGCCAATAAATAATCTGACAGTTTTTGAAGAAGCGTTTGTGAATAATTGAAGGAACGCAAAACTTATTCTAATCAAAAAAGCATTAATTTTCTTGCTATTAATTATTGTTTTTTAAAAAAAAAGAATACCTTTGCGAACCCATTTTGATAATAACATTTTAAATTAAATAATTACGTCTATATGCCTACAATTCAACAGTTGGTAAGAAAAGGAAGAAACAAGATGACGGAGAAAAGTAAAGCTCCGGCACTTGATTCATGCCCCCAGAGGCGCGGTGTTTGTGTTCGTGTTTATACTACCACACCGAAGAAACCAAACTCGGCTATGCGTAAAGTTGCCAGGGTTCGTCTGACAAATGGCAAGGAAGTGAATGCATACATTCCGGGAGAAGGTCATAATCTTCAGGAACACTCAATTGTATTGATCAGGGGAGGCAGGGTAAAAGATCTTCCTGGTGTTCGTTACCATCTTATCCGTGGCGCTCTGGATACTTCAGGTGTTGAAGGGAGAACGCAAAGAAGGTCAAAATACGGAACTAAAAGGCCAAAAGCAAAAAAATAACATTTATATAGATTTTGCAGCATGAGAAAGTCTAAACCAAAAAAAAGAATATTATTGCCCGATCCAAGGTACAAAGATCCTTTGGTAACCAGGTTTGTAAATAATCTGATGTTTGACGGGAAAAAAAGTGTTTCTTACAGTATCTTCTACGAAGCTATGGATCTTATCCAGGAGCGTAGCAAGGATAACGAAAAAACACCACTTGAAATTTGGAAAAAAGCCCTTGAAAATATTACCCCTCAGGTAGAGGTTAAGAGTCGCAGGGTTGGAGGAGCAACATTCCAGGTTCCGCAGGAAGTGAGACCCGACCGCAAAGTATCAATCAGCATGAAAAACCTTATTCTTTTTGCACGCAAAAGAGCAGGCAAGTCAATGAGTGATAAGCTCGCTGCTGAAATACTGGCTGCACATAATGAAGAAGGTGGTGCTTATAAGAAAAAGGAAGATACACACAGGATGGCTGAAGCTAACAAAGCTTTTGCACACTTTAGATTTTAATAAATAGAGGAATAAGGAAGGATAATGTTTAAAATAATACACGTATATCGTATTTTTTGTGATGAGTAAGGATTTAAGACATACACGTAATATTGGGATCATGGCCCATATCGATGCGGGTAAGACCACTACAACAGAGCGCATTCTGTTTTATACCGGGATTACCTACAAGATCGGTGAGGTG
>DASQZP010000566.1:0-2832 GCA_035638655.1 Bacteroidales bacterium | reverse complement strand
GCGCCGTGGATACATACCTTTTTCGGAGATGTATAAAATCGTATCCCTACAATTTAATGAACCGCTGTATACGTGACCCGTACGTACAGTGGTGTGAGAGGTGTACTGGCGGACTTTAGTCCGTCAGCCGCCTACTCGATTAGCGGTTGTTTTTATTTATTTCTTGGAGTTCATTAATTATATTCTCAATCTTTGTGTTGTTTGTCATAAATTGTTGATTTAGTTCGTCTGTTTCATTATCCACCAATTTTATCATTATTTCACATGACTCAATCCTCAAGTCTGTGTAATCTATGAGTAATTTAATTTGTTTTTGTATTTGGTCAGGATATTCATTTTCTAAAAGTTCCGATAGCAGTTCTTTATTCCTTTCCCAAATTTGGATTCCTTCACTATCCAATCGTTTTTTGTATTGAGAAATCTCATTATCTGATATAGGATTATTGTTTTCATGATACATCCATAATGCTTTCTGCTCATTCATAGAAAATTCTTTAATCACGCTGTCATATTTACCAAAGTTATCAGGGACATTATTAAAGGCATAAAATATTCCTATAACAATAATGGTCGGTATGGAGATATATACTACTAGAGATTTGAGTTTTTCTTTAATGATTAGATAATATAATAATCCAATAATAAATCCGCCTAGCAATCCACCAATATGTGCTGCATTATCAATTCCTGCTTTATTAAATCCATAGATGATATTATAGAAGATGAATAATCCAACACTTGACAATAAATTCTTTTTTGAAACATCAGCGAAATTAAATTGTTTGGAAAGTAGAAGAGCAAGTAAAACTCCAAATAATCCAAATATTGCTCCTGATGCACCTATAGATACAATATTGTCATGAAAAATCAAACTGCTCAGACTTGCTAAAATCCCAGTTGCCAGATAAGAGAAGAGAAATTTATTTTTACCAATTGCTTTTTCCAATGCTGCACCAACAAATAGTAAAGCATACATATTTGCCACTAAATGAATAATCCCAGCATGTACAAAAGTTGATGTTAACAACCTCCAAAATTGTCCGTGTATTGTTAAATACCTTAAGTTTCCACCCCAGGCAATCAAGGATTCAATGTTTGGTGCAAATAAATGAACCCCTGATAAAATCATTAACAAGAACACAAAAACATTTGTATAAAGTAAGATTGGAGTTATCAAATAGTTTTCATGAGGAATGAAATCTTTCAGCGAAATCTTATGGCGAGGTTCTAAATCTTCATCCTTAACTCTGAAAGAATCAATCAATTTCTTTTGTTCTATTGCAAATTCATCAGAAAGTTTATTCCGATTCTCCAATTCGTCAAGCGCATATAATCTTTCCTCTGCAGAATAAAATACATGGTCTTTTGATATTATTTCTAATTCTTTATCAGACTTATTTTTTATAACCTCATAAAAATTTTCTCTCATCTTCTTTTTATAGTTGTTCGGTAGTTTCGTGTGGGTAAATAACCGCTAACATTTGTGTATACGCAATATTGCGCATTATAAAAATATAATGCGCAATATTGCGTATATCATCTTTTGAATTTAGAAATTAATTTTTTAATAATGACCCAATCTCACCGTTTAATTTCAACCAAAAGAAAAAAGTTACAAGGAAAGACATCTTAGACCATTGTAAATCAAACGATCTGCCAAACATTTGCCCCGGAAATATTTCACATATCCAGCTCATCCAACGGATTCTTGTCCTCATCCGTACCACCGAAAAGTGCCTGTAAATTTCTGATGTCTTAACCCTGCTGTGCAATGGATTTTTCTGTAACCTCCTGATATCTTTTTATTAGTGTTCGATTAAATCCTTCTGATAATCAGTTGTTTATTTTACACAGTGGTGTCCGGTTAAAAATTGATATTAATGATATATCCCAGATTAAATGAGCTTTATCCGGTTGAGATATCCTCAGGATTTGCAATATTCCGAAAGTTGAGCGGTTTACTTTTAATTTGTTTCGATCAATTGCAACCTGGCAGGTAATCATTACAATTTATTTTATTTTTCTATACCCGTAGACATTGCAATTAAGCAACAATAAATTTGCTGCCTGAATACACCAACCAACGTAAAGACTCCTTTTCCGGGTTTTCAAAACCTGACATGTTTTCATATATTTGTTGCAATGGTTGTGACTTTATGTACCTTATAACCGCTTATCAATTACCATTACCAACAAACTACTCAACATGAAAAAAAATCAACGTTCCTCCCGCATTTCCAGTCAGGCAGGTAAGGCCATTATGGTCGTGTTTCTTGGCCTTATTTGTTTTAGCCAGTTGTACGCACAAACTACCGGGGCTCTATCTGACATTACGCTGATGCGTGATAATGTAAAAAACAAGCGTATCAGCAGCTATGACAAGACAGGCGGAAACAATGACAGGCTTGAAAATATCAAAGACGGCGAAAAACGAACCCTGGCTGAAATTGAAGGTTCGGGTATTATTACGCATATATGGATCACCATCGCGCCCCCTCCCCACCAGCTGAGCCGCAACGATATCATCCTGAGGATATACTGGGACGGTAATGATTACCCTTCCGTGGAATCGCCTATCGGGCCTTTCTTCGGCCAGGGGTGGAATGAATCGTACCAGTTCGTTTCCATGCCACTCTCGGCAAACCCGGTAGAAGGCCGGGCCATGGTTTCTTATTTTAAAATGCCTTTCCGTAAAGGCGCACGTATTGAAATTGAAAACCAAACGGGTAAAACGATTAATGCATTCTATTACTATGTCGACTACCTTGAAACACCTGTGGATGACAACATGGGGTATTTCCATGCCTGGTACAATCACCAGATCACCAAAGC
>DASQZP010000565.1:0-3051 GCA_035638655.1 Bacteroidales bacterium | reverse complement strand
TTCTTTAACGGCATCTTTTTTAAGTTTTGTGAGATAATTTTCTAAGTCTATTTTTAAGAAGGTGATTAAAATAAAGTTAGATTATTATTTTATTTTTTCTCAACAATTCTATTGCTTTAATCCAATAATAGAAAGCCGATTTATCGGGTTGCTTTTTAAGTTTGTTTAGATAATTCCATTCCGGTTGTTCAATTAAAAGTGAACCTATTTTTTGTCCTTCGAAATATGAAATCGGATTTATATCTTGCACCAGGATTTTCGTGGCTAAATAGCCTACTTTAGCTGCAGCCATGACGGCATCATCAATTCGAAATTTGCCCGACATTAGATATCCATCCCCAAAAGCTTTAATGCCATCCTGTAAAAGTTTAAAATTATTTTTGTCCGGCTTCCTCTTATTCGCATTTCTTTTGGTTATTATAAAACAGGTATTAATGGTGTCCTTTAGAACAGTTTCAGGGCTTAAATGATTATCCCCTTGAGAACCTTCACGTAATTTGAATCCAATTTCTTTTTTAGCGATAGATAGGAAATTATCTTTTACTACAGTCATATCTGATATATGATCAAACAATCGGCTTAGATCATAAAGTTGTTTAGATATTTCCATAGAAGAGCTATAGCCTCCTTTTTTATATGGTATGCCAATAGTATTTGGAGCAAATGCCGTTAATTTATCACCGGTTATAGCGTCAATTGAAGGGGTTTTAACAGTAATATCATGATTATTTACTATCCATTTTGTTTCAATCGGACACTCAATGATATCTGTATAAACAGTATCATTCCGTAATATGTCCAATAATATATGGTCTGTAGAGTTTGAGTTATAGACAGATTGAAATTCAAATTTATAATGTGCTTTAGGTACACCCTTTTTATTGCTCCGATTATCACGAACTAAGGAGATAAAATCAGACTTTTTTATTACTTCGTTTAATACACTTTCTAAGGTATCTTTTTCCTCATTGCATATTATATCGACGTCGATTGAAAACCGATTGGCATCATCTAATAGTAAAATTAAACTCGTACCACCCTTAAAAACAAAATCCAGGCCATGATCTTTTAGCAATTCAACTAAATGCAATGCCCTGATCATTTTTTCCAGGATATTGGTCTGAATCCTTTTATGTTCTTTTTGATTCTTAAAAGAATCGAGCCATTCTCTTGTAAAACACTTTTGATCAATCATTAATAATATCCTTTAATAATGGGCCCAAATTATCCAACATAAATAGTTTAATGTCATTCTGTTTGCCTCTTCTCTTAGCATAACTGAATAACTTGGTAAAATTAAGTGTGTATTTAGTTATGGCATTCTCATAAATATGAATAAGCTCTGTACCCTGATAAAAATAGAATAGTTTGGGATCGGCAAAAAGATCAACTAATATTTTTTCCAGTGTTGGGAAGTATATTTTTACATGTTTCTCTGTTGAATTATCTAATGGGGAACGGGTAATGAGATTTTTAATTACCACAGGATATAAGCTTTCAGTAACATAAAAGGAAATAGTATTCTCATCCGGATTCAAATAGATATCATATTTGAATTGATCTTTTAAATAATAATAGAGGGACTCTACAAAATCTTTTTCAATTTCAATTATGAGTATTTCTTTACTTGCCTGATGCTGAGAAAACTCATTGATCCAGTTGGTACTCCAAATACAATAGGTTAGTTCAGAATAACGCTCATTTATTGTTTTAGATAACCTTATTAACAGATCGGTGAAGTGCGGCCTATATTTTGATTTATATGAAATTGTATAAAGTCCTCTTTTTACAGATTTAATGATTCCCTTATTTTTCAGATTATAGATTCGCCAACCAAATGTTCCTTCTTTTAGTTCTGGTTCAAAATTTCTAAAAAAATTAAATAGCTCTTCCCGGGAAAAAACGTCTCGTTCCTTAAATTCTTCGATTAGCTTATTTTCGATATATCTTGGCATATTAAATTACAATTTTTACCAATATTAATAAATATTGGCATAAATTAGAAATCAAAATTATGCCAATTATTAATATTATAGGCAATAATTTGATTTATAAATATGTATGGGGTACGTAAAAAGGAATTATTTAGAGGTATTCATCAATTCAGATCTCTCCCTCTCATTCAAAACCTCCCAAAATGGTAGGGATTGACGCAACCGAACCGACCTCTCCGAATCTGATTCCAGGAATTTTTTTAATCTTTGAAAGGACATACTCTCTAAAATGTGCTTCCATTCCTGAAGCTCTTTTCTTTCACCGCTTGAAACTTGAGGAATTCTATTTTCGAGATGATTCAGAGTTTTGGAAATGATTTCTGGGTATTTTTTTAACAGTTTAGTCCAGATCTCAGCATCAGATAAAGACCGTGCATCAAAATCGGTGTGTTTTTTCCTTTTTTGAGTTCCCGATTTGTTTAGGTTCTCTAAATAGCTTCTTGGATCAACACCATACAAAAGGATTATATTTCCTTCCATTAATTTAGATCTAGTTTCCAAATCAGCTTTTGTAATGCCTCTCAAATCAATTGTTATATCGTAATTTTGTTCAATCCCGGAATGGTAAAGCTTCTCTCTGAAATTTTCAGTTATAATGTCAATTGATTTCATATCACCTAAAATAGCAACCTGGACAGGATCCCCATATTCATCTGTTCCTTGTGCGATCTTACCGAATATCCAGGCTGATTTGGGTTGTTTATCAAGATTTTTGATTACTTCTTTTAGTTCTTTTAATAATGAATGAGTCCGCTCTAAAAAGCTGATTTTTAGTTTTACTGGTTTTGAAGAAAAAATGGGGTATCTAACATTTTGTTTCACAGAATCGGGATTCCTATTCTTTTGTTGCTTTTTTTCTCTTTTCAGGTACCCCTTTTGTCTCGTTCCCTGACCTATATGATGAATACCATACCTATTTTCTTGTTTTCAGGGGCTTATTGTAGCCATTGTTGGGTTTTCCGAACTCAGGTACCGATAGATTCTTCCAAAGTTTACCCCGATACCTACGCTGTAAGCGAATAATTGGGTTTTGAAGGCCCCTCTGACTTTTAATTTG
>DASQZP010000564.1:0-2449 GCA_035638655.1 Bacteroidales bacterium | reverse complement strand
CATAAAGGGGACGTTTTTCGCTAAACCTTTGCACGTTTCCGTTCGGATTTTACGTTTTGTCTGCTAAATTACATATCAAAAACGCCGCTTATGCGCAGGGTCGTTAGGTGGCGTACCCAGTCCTCAGTTATGTAACACATTGGCAATTTATTTCTCTTTGTTAAGAGGCGATAACTAAAAAATCGTAAGTGCAATTTACTTTAATAACAATACTTCACAGGAAAGTCAAACATGAAAGATCTAAAGAAAAAAGTAATTGGAGGATGTATAATAATCGGAATCATAATGACAATATTTCCACCCCAAAAAATCCAAACTTATTTTATAGGTCCCAACAAAAGCCCTTTTAATGAAAAAATTGAATACCAATTTATTGGTAGTGGTGGCGATTATATAGTAGGTGGTTATAATAAATCTAGTATCTTATTTGGAAGGCTATTACTTCAATATTTAATCTTAGCAGGTGCAGGTTTTGCCATCTATTTATTGGCTTCCCAAAAAGATAAAAATGTAGCCGACGAGTAATAACTTGATTTCTACAAATAATTTCATAGTAAATTTAATTACCAAATATACTCCCTATTTGGTGTGGAATGCTATTGTCTCAATTATTGCTGCGTGGTTTACTATACAAATATCTTTTAGAAAATTTTCTACTCAAAAGTGGTGGGAACGTAGAGAGCAAACATACGCAGAAATTGTTGGTATCTTATCATCTCTTCTTATGTATCTGGACAATCGGTATGAAGACGTTTTAAGGATTCGCGAATTGAGTGATACAGAAAAAAAAGAACTTTTCGCAAAGCTTAGAGATGAAAAGGAAAAAATTGAATTGATTGCACGTGAAGGAGCTTTTCGTATATCACCCAAAAGTACTAATGCGCTTCAGTTATTAGTAAAGTTATTGAATAAGTATGGTAGCGATCCCGTGAAAGGTATTGAAAATCATAGTAAAGCCGTTTCAGAATGCCTTGAGACTATTAATTCAGAAGCAAAAATTGACTTAGGAATAAGGAAAAAATGGTATAAACCTTGGTATACATATCGGGATGGCGCCACCTAACAAGGCGCATCAAGCGGACGTTTTTCGCTTAGCCTTTTCGTCATTCCGTTCGGTTTTTTCGTTTTGTCTGCTAAATTACAGTTCAAAAACGCCGCTTATGCGCAGGGTCGTTAGCTGGCTTAATCATCATTAATAGGTTAAATGGCATTAACTAAAAGATACTGTGTTTATGCTCATCTAAATCCAGAAACTGATGAGATATTCTATATTGGAAAAGGTACGCACAAGAGAGCATACAATTTATTAAATCGTAGCAGCAGTTGGAAAAAGGAAGTAAGTGAATTTCAGGATAAAGTAGAAGTCAGAATCTTAAAAGAAAATTTAACAAACAACGAAGCACTTGATCTTGAAAACGAATTAATTGAAAAATTAGGAAAGAGAATAGATAATGAAGGTAATCTTGTAAACTGGTTAGGAGGCTCCTCAGAAGGCATTTATATAAAATTACATTTATCTGATTTCGAAGATATTTTCATTAAATCACTTTCTAAATTTTCTGAGAATGAACGACAGTTAATTATTAAAGTATGGGAAGAGCAAGAAAAGGAGCTACTTAAACAATTAGATATAATCACTGAACTAGATCCAGATAAAAAGAAAGAATTTGCAAAAAAAATTCAAAAGGAGCTTGATAAATACCAAGACAAATTTTGGAAATATAGCTACGATCCCATTGATGTTTCTTCTGAATTATCTGATCAGATTGACTCAGCTATAACACAAATAATCTATAATTTAGACGAGCTAAGTAGGAACGAAATTTATACAAAAGACCTCTTCGAAGACTTATTCTTTGAAAGAAATGAATTGGAAGATTACTTACATGAATTTGAAGGTTTGGATGAGTTAATCGATAGCCTGGCAAAGGAGTTAATAAATATTTTTAAAAATTTTGAAACATTATTGAAAGCCAGCTAACCGGCGCATTAAGGGGACGCTTTTCGCTAAGCCTTTTCACGTTTCCGTTCGGATTTTTCGTTTTGTCTGCTAAATTATAAATCAAAAACGCCCCTTATGCGCAGAGTCGTTAGCCGTAGCCCTCACAAATGGAGTTCATCAATGGATTTTAGCTATATAAAACTCGAAGAAGAACAAAAAGAATTATTTATTGAAATAGTTGAGACTGTTAAAAAAATACCAAGAGATGAGAGAATGAAGATGTTCGCTACTAAAACAGGTAATGGAGTTTGGTTAACGATTCCTAGTAGGAAATCCGGGGTTTATAATTTCCAAGGTATCATTGATGGGGATTTAGATATTTTGGTTAATAAAGATTTATTAAATAGAAGTTATACGTCACGTGGGAATGATGAATTCTATATTCCTCCTGAAGGATTCGAGTATTATGAATGGTTAATGAAAGAGCAAGGAAAACCGATTGAAAGA
>DASQZP010000563.1:0-2676 GCA_035638655.1 Bacteroidales bacterium | reverse complement strand
ATTGCCCGTAGCCCTGCAACTCTAAAGCTGTTTTACCTCCAACATGTATAGGAAGCTTTTCAAGCTTCTGTAAGGCATATAAGGCGCCTGGCCACGATATTTCATCGCCCTTCCTTTTATATGCTCCTTGGCCTATCCGTTCTAACCATCCACTTTTTTTATAGTTATCAACGGATTGTCGAGATACGCCCTGACTCTTTAACCAGCTAGTGGTTATAACAGTGCCTTGAGGCCACTTTTGTAATATTTGGTTTATTTTTTTCAATATTTGTCAATAAAATATAGACAAATACTGCTATTTTTAAACTAAATAATCACTACCTAGAGTCAGGCATGCGTTATTGTTACTGCATAAAACCGCTCATAAGCAGATGGGGTAGAGTCAAAGGCGAGAATTAAGCCATTTCCATTCTGAATCACTTAACCACCCCTGTTTGGGATTAGTTATTTTATAACTAATAATCTGTCCAATGAGCCTCAAAGTATGGTGTGAGTTTATCAGATACAGCTTGTGGTGTATCATTTGTATAAATACAGTATTCAGATCCACCAATCTTCAAATAATCATAACTCTTTATAACATTTAAAACTTCTTTATAATCCTGACTATTTGGTTCTTTATGCAATTCGTAAACGACAATTAGTACTCTCTTCATCTTTTGAATGATTATTTATTATAACTACCTGGAGAGTCAATACTTTTAGAAATTAACTTGTATGGCACGAATTAGAACAATAATAACATCCGTTAACCTGATTGTAATGTTTACGAGCTTCTTGTACCGCAAACATGCAGTGTGAAAGATTCCCTAAAAAAGTTCGATTCCCATCCTGGGGCATATAATCACAACCTGATTTATGAACTTCATGATCTCCATTACTCTGCGCATTGTCGTTCACATAATAGCGAGACATAATACATTACTTTTTATTTACGATTATAGGGTGATTGATTGGTAGGCTTAAGAGAAATGTTTAGTTCAGATGCCTTACTTCTAACTGCATCTTCAGTTCTTCCTAATTTTAATCCAATCACTCTTGTCGGAGTATTTTTTCTTGCAAGATCTCTGAGTTTCCTCTCCTCTGAAGATTTCCATTTTTTTCCAGAATTTCGGTTGTATTTGGCCATGTTCCTATAAATTATTCTTTATTTAGTTAACATAGTAAGACCCTTGAAGAGACAAATCCTTACAGTTAATAATAATTTAGGACAATGGCTGACAACATCATGTCAGGGATATTTCACTTTCGGCCCACAACTTTAAATTTTCTCCGAGTCTATCTGATGAATGAAATGCAGGCTATAACATGGGGGTTAACAATTAGAGATAGAAACGCAAATTTTATGCCCTCTCGATTTATAATTGCTCAACAGTTTTCCTCAAAAAGTTTAGATGATTTTTTAAGCCCAACCTTCCTAAACCTTTTTAACAACTCCTTCTGAGATAAGGGCGGATCTGTTAGGTCATTCAACAAGTTTCTGAGTGCCTCACAACATTTTTGTTTGTCCAGATCGATTAAATTGTGAACAAAAGTATCTGCTTTTTGAGCTTCTATATCGTACTTATCTAACTCCTCTTCCGGAAAGTCTTTTATATTGTTAGTTACAATCAAATCAGCGTTTACACGAATTGCAGCAGCTAGTACATGACGATCATCAGGATCAGGTAAATCAACAGCTTGAATTAGCTTTTGGTAACCTGTAACCAATGCTTCAGGAAAGGCATTATTCATCAAACGTACGGTTCGTTCCAGACTTTCTTGGTCGATCCCCTCCTCCTTACCAAGGTTGGTTACCCACTCTTGATTTATCTTATCTGTCCATTTTGGCCTATATAAATCTAATTCAGCTAACCGTAGCAGGACGTCCCTCAAAGAAAATGGATATAAGACACAAGCATCTAGGACTACAGTAAAAGATCCCTTGTGAATCATTTTAATATTCTACATCTAATTTTTGTGCCTCTTCTGTCAATTTCTTCAACGAGTCTCGTCTTTGTTGTGCCTTTTTCTCCTTATAGTCCATAAGGTCTTCCGTTCGAATCCTCCTATGTTTGCCCACTTTTGTAAAAGGTATCTTTCCTTCCTCAAGTAGTTTGACCAAATGAGGCCTTGAAACATTTAACATATCTGCAGCTTGTTGGGTGCTTAACTCTGAATCAACGGGAAGCAATGTTATTGCTTTTCCTCTACTCATTTGGTGTAGTAGTTCAACCAAGAATTCCAAAGCAGACTCAGGGATAGTAACCGTAGTTGTATCATCTATTGAAACCTGGAGCTTACGCCTCTCTTTACTTGGTTCAGTAGTCTGAAGTACTTCTAAAGTACGAAAGGCCTCTTCTGCTACCCTTTTTTCTTCACTTGTTGGTTCGTGTAATACAGCTTCCATGATAATACTGTCTATTTCATCTATTCCTTTTACTTGCAATGTATCAATTAAACGAAATAAACGAAACAGAGATTCAATTTATTTTTAGTTTCCATTACAAATGCACCTAATTTCTCACCCTAATTAGCCTAATTAGGCCTAATTTAGGTTACTATGTTAACTTAGTTAATAACTTAGATGATATTTATCGGAATTTTTCGTATGTTCTATTTATATGGAACCACAAGAAATTAACCAATTACGAGAACGATTAGGGTGGAGTTTAGCCAAATTTGGTCGCTATTTTG
>DASQZP010000562.1:0-2455 GCA_035638655.1 Bacteroidales bacterium | reverse complement strand
CGATCTATGATGTTATGGATGACCCAAGAATTCAATATCCCAATGAAGCCCAAAAAGAAGGAATTGCTTCCATACTATCGGTGCCTATCGTGGTCGGTGGTAATTTAATAGGGGCTATGCGTGTGTATGCGTCTGAACCTTGGGAGTTCACGCTGGAAGATGTGAATTTCGTCCAATCTCTGGCCCAAGTTGCCGGAATGGCAATAAATATGGCAAGATATACAAAAGGATTAAAAAGCAGTATTGATGTTCTGAAAACGATGAGGGAAGTTCAGACCCATAGATCTACAAGAAGGACCCCTTATGAGGGAGTTCCAATAAGTGTCCCTTCGAACTAATTTGGTATACATCATTAATGGTCAAAAATGATGACCCATAAAAATTTACTGACTTGAGATATCTGTGCAAAAAGGTACAACTTTCAACTCGCTGAATTTTTGTGGCATTCGAAATATATCGTCAAATGTTCAGTCAAGTCAGACAGTTGTATACTTTGAAAGGTATCGAAAAATCTTTATCGTTCGATCCAATCCTGGAAATTACAAATATTCAGAGATCAGTTTTATCTTGGCTCCGTAATAATCATGTCAATAGACAGGCTGTTTGATTCTATCTTTTTGATCAACCTTTGCAAATCTTTAACCTGCTGAAATGCCCATCTTGCAAAACCGTCACTCTCAACATACGGTAATATGTTCTCTTCTGTTTCTTTCCAAAAATCCTTCAGCAGATATTCGTTGCCGCCAGCAGCGTGAACCTGTGATAATTAACTGGCTTTCCAGTTTATTACCATCTGTTTAAAGGGGTTAATCTCTGTATTCACTTCTCCACGTATTCAATATTGTTTGTTTCACACCAGTCTATGACAATTCTCTTCATCGAATTGTATCGATACTTGTGCCAGTCATCGGCGACTCCGTATCGATGAATACAGTTGTTGAATCTATTAAATGCACCTGCACCTTTAATCGCTTGCAATAAAACCCTAAGAATTTCATCGTCATCAAAAGAAAAACAGAAGTTTTCCATTGTGCTATACTCATGGCTAACGAACTTACCGGGAATTAGGATGTACCTCTCACCCTTTTTATCTGTTAGGATCTTTCGAGCTAACTCGATTTGCTCCCTTTCCCACTTGGGATAATCTTCCAGTTCGGCATCCCTTTCGGCAGCCCGCAACTGTTCCTTCGATACCAGAAATATCTCACCCGTCTCCCTGTCAAGATAAGATGATGAATTGTATGATTGAAAACTAATAATGTTGATTATGTCACTGATTTTCACACGAGAACTCATTTCTTCTCCGATAAAACATGGGGTAAACATAACGTAATTGTCTATCCGGCTATTTGTAGATCATAATAGGCCCCATGATGGTAATACTTTTCCGGCACCTGGTATTTCACTTCTTCCGGCTCGCGCAATTTCAGTTTCAACACGTAGAAAATGTGAAAGTCCTGATCTGCTATAAATGTAGCAATTCTTTTAATTTTGAAACCAAATTTTTCATAGAGTTTTACTGCGCCCCTATTTGCAGAATTGACGTCTAACTCAACGGATTCGACATTCTCTTTCGAAAATATCAGGAGGCTTGTCTCGATTAGCTCCTTAGCAATACCTTTGCCTCTGTGGTCAGGATGCACTGCAATTCTTAATATTTCTGCCCTTAGTCCGAGATCGCATAGGCAAGCAACTATATAGCCCATAATTTCTATCTGTTCAATTACCAAAAAAATATCCTTTAAAGCGATTTTAAAGCAATGGTGGGTCCAAGGTGCCGGGAATGACAATCGATCGATTTCTAACACTCTTTCCAGATCTTTTTCGGTGGCGGACCTGATTACCATGTTACACCCTGCTGCTATAACATTCATCATGTCCTCCTTTTGTTTAACCGGGAGTTTTCCCGAACCCCGCCTTTTAAGGCTGGGAGCTGTACCTTTTGTCACATGTATGTAAACAGGTTTTTATCTCCACCATTTTAAAAAGCAACAAGCGTGCCATCTATTCTTGTTCAACTTAACATAATGAAATCATTTGGTTTATATTTCTTGGCTGAAGAAATGTCGGGAAAAAAAGCGGGGATTTTTATGGGGATAGCCGGGCAATATGATAATTTTATCAATTATATCAACTCATTAAAACCGAAAGTTGGTCACAATTGTTTTGCATTATTGCAATGCATTTGTGCATCAATGCAAGCTTGGCATAACCTTGCAAGAATCGATTTTTCTCAGGTATATTTAATTAAATATTCAATATTTCTAAATTCGATCTAACACAAATAATGATCGAAATAAAATACACAAATAAATTGAAATTCCATAAAAGATCCCTGATTGATTTGGACGTAACCCATGAACCTTGCAATATTGCATTAGTGCAAGCTTTGGGTTGCACTAATGCAACAATAAAAGGCACCCCCTGAATTTATCAAGAGCAATTCTATTCCAAA
>DASQZP010000561.1:0-5907 GCA_035638655.1 Bacteroidales bacterium | reverse complement strand
ACTCCTCGAATGTTGACGCAACACTAAACGACAGAGACGGCAGGTTATACATTTGGTTCGGTGGTAAAATAAATAGTAACGGTACAAAGACAGGTGTTTATAAAGGAACCTATACAGCTACAGTTACCTATCTAGATTGATGCACATCGTATAGTTAGTAGTATTAATAACATATAGGATTTATTTTGCAATTCTGAAAGCTCATTTTATGTTTTTTACCGTTAGCCCCCTCCTCTAAAGATATAGCAGAAACTACTATTCACAACTTCTTCCGGTATATTGAATAACAATTGTAACTCATTGCAATCTAATCTCTAAGTATAAGTAGTGAGCTAAAAAATGGTTATAATTGCCGATTCCTTTATTGGAATTTTCTAATACATTATAGACAGATAAAAAAGCTGGGTTAGTAGATTGACTGTTATTTAAAATACATGTTGCATATCAATGAGATATGTGGGATATCATATGCTTTAAACAGCTTATTCTACTTGCTAAACAAAATAATATATCAAAGAGTTTTTTAACAAACTGATGAGGTTTAAAGATGGCTAAAAAATTATCTGTTTTAATGATAATGATGTTGGTTTTTGCGGGGTTAAGCTACGGACAGGTTGCAACAGAAAATCAAGGTGGTGAAAATGATGGGGTTGTTGGTACGGGGAAAGTTACCGCACCTAAAGATGCACAAAGTGCTTCTACAAGTGCCAATGCAAGTATCACTGTTTATAGTGGATTGTCGATTACAAAAGTTCATGACATTGATTTTGGCAAAGTGGCTGCAGGAGCCGGCTTGCAAAAAATCGCGTCCAATACCAGTAATGCCGCCGGATTCCAAATCACGGGTCAACCTGATAATAATGTAAATATCACATTGGGTGCTTCCTCTGTTACATTAACTTCCGGTAGTAATACCTTGACAATGAATACCGATACCCCGGTATATAACAATACAAATGATCCAACTGGTGCAACAGATTCAAACGGTAATATATCATTAAGTTCTGCTGGCAATTTATACATGTTTGTTGGTGGATCAGTTAATGTGGGTGCTACTACTCCATCAGGGACTTATTCTGGAACGATTGATGTAAGCGTGGCTTATACAGGAAGTTGATAAGTGGGTAATTTATGAACAACTGATTATAATATTGTTAATAACAAGGGCTTGTGTGATTATCGCTCAAGCCCTTGTTATTTAATGATCAAATTTTCTATACTGTATTTAATTTTATAGAAATGATTAAAAAGCAAAGAATTATTATATTTATTTGGTTTATTCTCAGCCCTGTTTTGCTATTAGCACAAACAGCCAGTAGTGATCAGGCTTCTATTTCTGTCACAATATCCAAGGGAATAACAGTATCTAAAACCAGTAATCTTGATTTCGGAACAGTAACAATAAATACAGGGACTGCCACGGTAAATTCAACAGATTCTAAAGCCGGAGGGTTTGATATTAGTGGTTCTGCAGGTGCAACTGTTGATATAACATTGCCGGAAAAAGTCGTATTAAGTGATCAAAGTGGCCACACTGTTTCATTTACACCGGCAACGCCTATTTATAATCAGCAAAATAATCAATCCACGGCCAATACCTTTAGTTCTACAAATGGTGGTAGTGCTCAGTTAAATACAACAAATGGCGAGTTATATATTTGGTTTGGAGGGTCTTTTGACACTTCCGGACTAAGCCCGGGTTCTTACGCTGGAGTTTATACTGCTAAAGTTGAATACGCCAATTCTTAATTTGCATTATGAAATTCAAATTCCAAACATACAAAAAAAAATTTCGCTTATATATTCTGGTGATAATTTGTTCAAGTTTTAACTTAAGTATCACTACTATTTGTTATGGACAGAGTAATAATTCAAGTGCGTCTATCGGTATACCTATTAAGGCAAAATTGGTAAGTGGATTAACTGTTAACAAGGAACGCAATTTGCGTTTTGGAACAATTATACAAGGTAACGGGAAAGTAAATATTTCACCAACTGATGTAAATGCTGGTTTATTCCGAATAGTTGGCAGAAAAGGGAGTGAAGTGTACTGCAATTTAACCCCACCTAAAAACCTGGTAGATGGTAAAGGCCATACTATACCATTTAATGCTAATGCCGCTTATAATAATAAAAAAAGGGATCCTACAACTGCCATTCAATTTCAAAAAGCATCAGGAGCTGTAGATGGGTTTGATTTGAAAGCTAATCCACAAAATAATGAGGCTGAGGCGTATATATGGATTTATGGAAGTATAGATGTAGGGAAGATTAAACCAGGGGATTATACAGGTACTTTTACATTAAGTGTTACATATTAAAAAAAAATAATGTTTACTATTACTATTATTTAAAAGAAATACCCCATTACTCCATTTGAAGAAGATACTATATGGTTAAGATCTATTATACTACAAATAAAATATTATCATCTATTTTATTGTATAAACCACATTTCAGAGAGAGAAAATGGTTATTTAATTCATTCGGTGTATTATTTCTGATTATATTTGAATTGTGTTTTGTAAAAATAAGCTATGCCCAGAATTCGATAGATGTTGTCAAGGTTAATGATTTGTCATTTGGATCAGTGGTCGCCGGAGATGCTAAAACCGTTTATCCGGATGAGCCGTCCGCTGCTTTGTTTCAGATTGCTGAAGATATAACAGACAGACACAACAATAACGATAACAACAATAATCATGGGTATCATTATGGTTGGCAGTCAATTACGGTAACATTTCATTTGCCAACTGTTTTGACGGATGGTATACATTCTATACCGGTTGATTTTAATAGTAATAGTGCTATGTGGTCAGATAATAACAATTCGAATGGTGCAAGAAAATTTGATCCTAAGCAAGATATGCAATTTAAATTGCATTATAAAAAGCCCATATATATTTGGTTGGGTGGAACGGCGAGGACAAACTTATCACAGTGGTCAGGTCATTATCAGGGTACTATAACGCTCTCTGTAACAAATGTTGATAATTAAGAGACAAATATATACTATCAAAATTATCTTTAATTATAAATGGCAAATGTAGGAGTTTGATGAATTATTCGAGACGGTTAGCATTGCTTATTGTATTTATGTTGAGTTTTTATTCTTCGTCTATAGCCCAAATAGTCGTTTTCCCTACTACCGTGATTGTGAGCAAGAGTAACCGATTTGGAACATTTTATGTAACCAATAAATCGCAAGATCCTCAACAGATAACAATAAGTTATAAATTCGGATATCCCACATCTGATTCACTGGGTAATATTTATATGCAGTATAGCGACAGTATCGCCTCTCAAAAGTATTCGTGTGCTAAATGGCTGAAAAGCTATCCCAGTAAGTTTATATTACCACCCGGACAAAAGCAGACAATCAGAATGCTAATTTCACCACCGTCCAATATACATGATGGAGTATATTGGACGCGCCTGGTTACTAATTCAAAACCCCAGGTAAATTTTCCTGATACGACTAAAAACGGTGTTGTTACACATATTGTTTTTGCGGTAGATCATGTAACATCCATTTTATTCCGTAACGGTAAGGCTAATCCACATGTACAAATATTATCATTAAAGACACATAGGGATCAACAGGGAAATATACAGTTTCTTGCAAAGTTACATCGTGATGGTAACGCACCCTTTTTAGGTAATACTGTGCTTCAGGTATATGATAGTAATGGAAAACTGGTGAGGACATTTAATGAACCCATTGCAGTTTATTTTGATATAACAAAAGAATTTACGCTTGATACTAATAAGTATTCAGCAGGAAAATATACAGCCAGATTAACATTAAATTCTCAAAGAGATGTTCTGGCTAATCATCCAATGTTAAAAACTTCAACAATAACAAAAAAAATTGCTTTTAAACTAAAATAGTATTGGGCGATTAAAAATTTTTTTCTACAGTACGGGCTGGATATTTGATTGTTTAAAAGTATTAAAATATTACTACTTCTTTGTATCATTTTGTCTACGAGACAATTAAATGCGCAAAACAATGAGCAAAAGCCTTCCCAGATATTCCTTTCTTTCAATTATAAGGGACTCGTCAATAATGTAGTTACGGTCTATTATACTAAGAAAGATATATACCTTCCTATTGGGCAGGTTTTTGATCTGCTTAAGATTAATAATGAGATTGATAAAACTAAAAATAAAATCAGTGGTTTCTTTTTAAAAACCAAGACAAAATATTTTATCAACTTTAATTCGCTTGAAGCAAAGATCGGGAATCAGTCATATACATTAGATCGTAAGGACTTTATATCTTCTGAATTAGATTATTATGTAAAAATCTCCATATTAAAAAAACTATTTGGATTGAATTTTACACCTAATATGAGAGATTTATCTATAACTTTAATTTCGGACAATACATTACCAATCGAGTCGTCGCTGAAGCGACAAAAGAAAGATCAAACACTTAGTAATATATATGAAGGTCGAACATATTACCCACTACTTTTTAATAGAAGAAGATATGCATTTAAAACGGGTATGCTCGATTATAATATTAACTCAACTTATAATGGTAAGTCATATAGTAATAATTTCGATTTTACGGGAGGGTTAAAGTTTCTAAAAGGCAATTTAATTGGAGATGTTGGTGGATTATATGCTGATCAGCATTTATCAGGTAATATAAATAACCTTCAATGGCAATATGTTGCGAAAGACGGTGATCCGGTTACTCAGATATACTTGGGGGATTTATATAGCAATGGCTTAAATTCACAGGCATTTGAAGGAATAAGAATAACAAACGAACCTATCCATGAAAGGCTGCACTTCGGTAAATATGTTGTAGATGGTGATACAAGGCCAAATTATGACGTAGAGTTATTTTTAAATGGCAGACTTGTTGCTCATACTAAGACGGGGGAAAGTGGCCATTATCATATGGTTATACCGTTAGAATTTGGCACATCATCTGTTCAGATTAAATATTATGGGCCACAAGGTCAGTTTAGAGAAGAGGACAAGAGGATACAAATTCCCTATACTTTTTTACCTGCGGGTGATATTTCTTATTCGTTAAATGCGGGAGGATTAACGTTAAACAGACAAACATACTATGAAAAACCTTCCACATATTATTTAGCCCCCAATTTGGCAGTAGGTTTTACCAACTGGTTTACGAATAAAATAGGGTTGGATTATGGGTCTAATATGAATTTTTATAATATATCATCATTTAGAATAAGTACTCCCTATCTGGCTTCAGTAACACTTTCCCCCCATAACTTATATAAAGCAACATTTAATGCGGTCTATCCATCTCAATTGAGCTTTCAATTTCAAGCATCTCATTTTGATGCAAACTATTACTTTAATAATTATGGACGATCATATGATCAGGGTAATAGTAGTATGTACCTACCGTTTCATATCTTTAATCATCCTTTTAATATTAGGTTGAGCGGAGATATTCAACATATTATTTCCAGGTATAATTATGGTTATGGAATTGGATTGAATGCAAACTGGAACCGGGTGACTTTAACCTCAAGCTATAATTCTAATTCTAATGGCGGCAGTAATATTAATACTAATGCTTATTTATCATTGGTTAATGCCAGAAGATTACCTTTTTTCCTTAAAGGTTCTCTAATTAGTACCTCTGTTAATTATAACGGTAGCTTGCAAAAGGTTACAAATTTTGCTGTCGAATATAGTAGAACCGTATTTAAATACGCCCGTTTTCAATTATCATGGTTTAGAGATTTAACAAGAAATCAAAATTCCTTTCAATTCCGCTTGATATTTAATCTGCCATCAATGATATCGACTACTTCTTATCAATCATCATCCAATAATCATATGATGACGCAAAATTTCAGAGGGGGTGTGGGATACGATAGTCATAATAATTATACCGTTTTTAATAACAGG
>DASQZP010000560.1:0-7120 GCA_035638655.1 Bacteroidales bacterium | reverse complement strand
CAAAGAAAAATATAGCTCAAGTATCATGAAATCAATATTAATAAGAAACGCAAAGGTGGTGAATGAAGGCAGAACAATGCAACAGGATGTTTTGATTGAAGGAGCTTTTATCAAGGAAATCAATGACGAGATTGTTGATTTTCCGTTGAACACGACCATTATTGAGGCAAAGAACAAGCTTTTGATCCCCGGCCTTATTGATGACCAGGTTCATTTTCGCGAACCGGGCCTTACCCATAAAGCAGATATCCAAACCGAATCGAGGGCAGCGGCTGCCGGGGGAATTACTTCATTTATGGAAATGCCAAATACGATGCCGCAAACCATTAACCAGGAAGAGCTGGAAGCTAAATATGAACTTGGGGCATCAAAATCAGCAGTAAATTATTCCTTTTATTTTGGAGCCACAAATGATAATATTGAAGAGTTGCGCAAGTGTAATCCGGAAAATGTTTGCGGCATTAAGGTTTTTATGGGAGCCTCAACAGGCAATATGCTCGTAGATAACCGCAAAACACTGGAATCAATATTTTCTGAGACTTCGCTTCCTGTGGCTGTTCACTGCGAAGATGAACCAACTATCAGAGCAAATATTGCAAAATATAAATCACTTTACGGTGAAGATGTACCCATTAAGATGCATCCGCTTATTCGTTCGGAAGAAGCGTGTTACCGTTCCTCTTCTCTGGCAGTAGAACTGGCAACAAAATACAACACCCGGCTGCATATCCTTCATATATCAACAGCACGGGAACTCAGTCTTTTCAATAATACATTGCCACTTGCTGAGAAACGGATTACCGCTGAAGTTTGTGTACATCATTTATGGTTTGACGATCACGACTATGAAACAAAAGGTACCATGATCAAATGGAACCCGGCAATAAAAACCGAACAGGACAAAAACAGCCTTTTTGAAGGCATGCTGAATAACAAACTGGATGTGATTGCAACAGACCATGCCCCTCATACCCTGATTGAAAAATCAAACACCTATTTTAAAGCCCCGTCAGGCGGCCCGCTTGTACAACATTCTTTACCGGCTATGCTTGAATTCTACCATCAGAAAAAGATCAGCCTGGAAAATATCGTGGAAAAGATGTGTCATGCACCGGCTATTCTGTTTAATATAAGAAAACGCGGATTTATCCGGGAAGGCTATTATGCCGACCTTGTGGTTGTTTCCCCTGATCATCGATGGAAGGTTGAAAAAGAAAATATTTTATATAAGTGTGGCTGGTCTCCTTTTGAAGGCACTTCTTTTCATTCAGCAATCTACAAAACCTATGTGAATGGTACCCTCGTGTATGATGATGGAAAATTAACAGAGAAAAAAGCCGCACTACGACTCGCTTTTGACAGATAGATGAATCTCCGGTGAGTTAAAAGTTAATTCTTTCCTTCTGTTTAAGGGTATTCACATCAATCGGAAAAGCAGTAAGGATTCCTTCAATTTTTTTGATACGGGCCAGTATTTCGGTTTTCATTACTTCAGAAGTAAGTCCTGAAATCCGCAGCAGGAAGTCTACATTTTTCAGTTCAGCAAGAAAATAACCATTCTCACATAAATTTATAACCAGAGAATAAGACAGGTTCTTTTCGTTATCGCTGAAATAATAAACCGGAAATTCTTGTTTTTGGGAAGTCTTTTTATGTATCAGTGATAAATTATCTGTTCTGATCAAAGCCAGTCCGAGCGCATTATTCAGCATCCATGTCAAACGGTAATCATGTTCATGAGAGGCGATGCCAATGAGGTAGTAATCCCAATCGGGCTGCAGGATCAGTTTATGTATTTTCTTTTTCAACTTTGATCAGTTTGGGATTCCGGGACACTTAAACCGGGTTAAATATAGGAATATTAACTGACTTTTTCGTCGTGCAGCAACTCAAGAGCTACTCCTGCAGCATTTTGTTCAGCTTCTTTCTTCGAGTTGCCCCGTCCGGTACCCATGGACTTTTCGTCAATTTTTACTTCAGCCACAAACACGGGAACATGCTCGCCTTCCCCATACTCTTCAAAGCTTTCAAAAATGATTTCCTGATGTTTTTTCTGTGCCCATTCAATCAGTCGGCTCTTGAAATCAGACTCAGTAGCCTCCAGGCTGGCCATATTAATATATTTATTGATAATGTTGTTGACGATAAACTTTCTGGTGCGTTTATAGCCCTTATCAAGGTATACAGCTCCCACGAGTGCTTCAAAAGCATCCCCGTATATATGTTTGCCTCGTTCAGAGCTACTTGTATTGGAAATTATCAAGCCATGTAATCCGATTTTTTTTGCCAGGAGATTGAGATATTTCCTTTTTACAATTTTAGAACGCATCTGGCTCAGAAAGCCTTCATCCCGATGTGGAAAGATATTAAAAAGATGGTCGGCTACCACTGCATCAAGGATGGCATCTCCAAGATACTCCAGTCGTTCATTATTTACAAGTGAACCATCAGGCAGCATCAACGAAGCGGATTTATGTACAAAAGCCAGTTCATAAATTTCCAGATTCCCGGGTTGAAATCCAAGTATTCGCTTCAACTCGAAATAAAACTGTCTTTTATTCTTGAGAAAAAAAAGCGGAGTTTTAAAAAAAGCAACCAGCACTAATACAATTTAGGAAAATTTCTTAAAGATTACCGAGGCATTATGACCGCCAAAACCAAAAGTATTACTTAAAGCGTATTTTACATCCCGTTCCTGCGCTGTATTAAATGTCAGATTGAGTTTATCATCCAGTTCAGGATCGAAGTTTTTATGATTGATTGTAGGCGGAATGATGTTGTATTTGGTTGCAAGAATAGCAGCAATTGCCTCAATAGCGCCGGCAGCACCAAGCAAGTGTCCGGTCATTGACTTGGTTGCACTGATATTCAGATTGTACGCCTGTTCTCCAAATACTTTTTTAATCGCTTTTGTTTCCGCGATATCACCAAGAGGCGTAGAAGTTCCATGTACATTAATGTAATCGATCTGCCCCGGAGTAAGATCTGCATCTTTCAAGGCATTTTTCATCACATTAATAGCACCGAGACCTTCAGGATGCGGGGCTGTAAGGTGATATGCATCAGCAGAAGTACCGCCGCCAACCAGTTCGGCATAGATGGTTGCACCACGATTTACTGCATGTTCATATTCCTCAAGAACGAGAGCGCCACCGCCCTCTCCCATCACAAATCCATCTCTTGTAGAGTCGAAAGGACGTGAAGCAGTTTTGTACTCATCATTACGGGTTGAAATTGCCTGCATAGCATTGAATCCTGCCATTCCGGCTTCATTGATAGCAGCCTCTGATCCCCCGGCAATAAATACTTTTGCCTTGCCCATCCTGATGTAATTGAAAGCTTCGATCAAAGCATTGGTAGAGGAAGCACAAGCAGAAACAGTAGCAAAATTAGGGCCTCTGAAACTATATCTCATAGAAATATGGCCGGCCGCGATATCAGATATCATTTTGGGAATAAAGAAAGGGCTGAAGCGCGGTGTTCCGTCGCCCTGTACATAGCCCTTAACTTCATTAAGGAATGTTTCAATTCCTCCAATGCCTGAACCCCAGATCACCCCGGCAGCATCATGATCAACCTTTTCAAGATCCAGTTTTGAATCTTTTACTGCTTCATCCGCTGCAATCAGGGCAAATTGTGCATACAGGTCGAGCTTTCTTACCTCTTTCCTGTCAAAATATGCACTGGGATCATAATTTTTGACTTCACAAGCAAATTTTGTCTTAAATTTTTCAGGATCGAAGCGGGTGATTAAATTTGCTCCGCTCACACCCTTCACCAGGTTGTTCCAATATTCATTAACATTATTACCCAGTGGCGTAATTGCACCTAATCCTGTAACTACTGCCCGCTTTAATTCCATAGATCCAAAATAATTAAAAACAATGATTTACTGTGATTAAAAAGTTTCTTACTTGGTATTTTCTTCGATGTATTTGATAGCTTCGCCAACAGTGCCGATATTTTCAGCCTGGTCGTCAGGAATACCAATATTGAATTCTTTTTCAAATTCCATGATTAACTCGACAGTGTCAAGAGAATCTGCACCCAAATCATTAGTGAAACTAGCTTCAGGTGTAACTTCGTTTTCATCAACTCCAAGTTTATCAACAATGATAGCCTTAACTCTTGATGCAATATCAGACATAATCTTAAATTTTAAATTAATAAATCAAAAAATTTTTAATGGTGCAAAGAAATGCAATTCTGTAAAAATAACAAACAAAAAAATTATTTTATTACGGCAAAATTAACTTTTTTTGGCTTTATAAATCATTAATAAGTATTTTTTTTACTGAAACACAACATTTTTAATTAATTAAAATCACCTTCAAAACAAGCTATCATGAGCAATATAGCCATTTTTGCGTCAGGTTCAGGTACCAATGCTGAAAACATAATAAAT
The DNA here is from genome assembly GCA_035638655.1 of Bacteroidales bacterium. Taxonomy (GTDB): domain Bacteria; phylum Bacteroidota; class Bacteroidia; order Bacteroidales; family DASQZP01; genus DASQZP01. The sequence continues at coordinate 2,715 of DASQZP010000560.1, read as the reverse complement.
TATTTTTCTAAACGGGACGACATTGTCATTCAGTTGGTTCTGAGTAACAAAAAGGATGCTTTTGTACTGAAAAGAGCCGAAGACCACCATATTCCCACATATACCTTTAACAGGGAAACCTTTTACAATACCCAACAGGTTCTGTATCAACTTCAACAACATAATATTGATTTTGTTGTGCTGGCTGGTTTTCTATGGTTAGTTCCTGATTATATTACAAATGCGTACCCGAATCATATCATAAATATTCATCCTGCCCTGTTACCTAAATATGGAGGAAAAGGGATGTATGGGCATCATGTTCATGAAGCGGTGATCAATGCCGGAGAAAAATTCTCAGGGATCACTATACATTATGTAAACAGTGCATATGACAGTGGAGACATTATTTTTCAGGCAACCTGTGAGATAGCACCCGGAGAAACACCTGAATCACTGGCAGAAAAAGTACATGAACTGGAATACCGCCATTTCCCTGAAGTAATAGATAACCTTATCACTGGAAAAGACAAATAAAAACAGCTTGTGATCAGGCAATATTTTTAAATGTCTCCTTATTATTTATGGGCAATATTTTCTTTACTAATCGCAGAGGGTTTTCCACCTTCTGTCGGAATGCTGTCGAGTCGGGCCATCCAGTAAGCCCTGACTGAATCATATGCCTTCAGGTTCTCTTTATGAACAGGATCAACAGGAGGTGCTTTCATCTTAAGCGGATTGATGGCCTTCCCGTATTTATACACCCTGAAATCAAGGTGAGGACCGGTGGCCAGTCCGGTACTGCCAACATACCCGATGAGTTGTCCCTGTTTGACATACACCCCTGCATGAATACCTTTCGCGTACCTGCTCAGGTGCATATAGGAAGTTGTATACACACTATTATGCCTAATTTTGATGGCATTCCCGCCACCGCCGTAATAGCCTTTCTTGATCACTTTGCCATCCCCGATGGCATGGACCGGTGTGCCGGTAGGTGCAGCGTAATCAACTCCGTGGTGAGGTCTCCGTATTTTAAGAATCGGATGGTACCTGCTGTTTGAAAACCTTGAGCTGATACGGGAGAACCTCAACGGTGCTTTCAGAAATGCTTTCTTCAGACTGTTGCCTTCTGCATCAAAAAAGCTGCGTGTACTGTCCTGGACAAAAGGAATGGCGTAGATACTTTGTCCTTCATGATAGAAGTATGCAGCATCAATACCCGAAACACCTATTAATGTACTGTCTACATATTGTTCATTATAGATCACCTGGAAACTGTCTCCGGGTTGCAAAGCAAAGAAATCAACAGTCCATGCATAGATATCTGACAGATCCAGGGCGACCATCGGATTGATATCATTATTCACCATGGCATCCCAGAGTGAGGTTTTAATCTTCCCTGAGGCTGTACGTACCCGGGTGATAATGTTCTTGTGATTCATAGTAACATTCACCGAGTCGCGCATATCAACCAATACATAATCTACAGGTGTATCTTCATAAACAAAATAACTCATCACCTTTGAAGTATCCTGAGAAAGAAAAACAGTATAGGAATTACCCGGTCGGATCCGCCGAACATCAAAAACCCCTTTCGATTTTCTGGCAATCTGATCAATCAGATAAGCTGAAACACCATATTTACCCAATATGGTGGATAGATTCTGATTACGCTGCACTTTCCCGTGTATGATATTAAAAGAATCAACAGGAATTCCATATTCACGCATCACTATGGGTTCCGGGGATATTGTGTCGGCAGTAACTGTCATATCAGCCTCAGTGAAATGAGTGGCATTTCCACTATAAAAATATACTGCAGCCGCGGCCACCAGTATAAGTAGTATCACAAGAGATATAATAATCCTTTTCAACATAATCAATTTTTAATTTAGCCTCTGATGTGTTCAAATCCTTCACCGTATACACCCATGATACTTCCTACTGAAATAAAGGCCTTGTTATCTACCTCCTTTACAATGCGGAAGACGTGGTTTGATTCATGCTTACGTACCATGATCATTAAAAGTTTTACCGGTTCTTTTGAATACCAGCCTTTTCCATCTAAAATAGTAATACCACGGCCAACTTCAGTTCCCAGCCTGTCGGCAATTTTTTCATGTTCCCGGGAAAAAATAAAAATCTGAAACGATTGTTTGGAACCGGATAACACCATATCTATCACATACGATGCTACTCCCATGGTTACATATCCATAAACCATTTTTTCTATGGAATGAAAAAGCAGGTAGGAAGAGGAAATAATAAGAACATCCAGGTACAAAATGACACGACCGGGACTGATATTTTTGTATTTGTTAACGATCATGGCAATGATATCGGTCCCTCCTGTACTGCCTCCCTGGGTAAAAACAATACCTACACCTGCACCGGCCAGTATGCCACCAATGACAGCTGACATGAAATTTTCTTTGATAATGGGTTCAGTGATTGCCTGCTGCAATACGGCCAGAAAAACTGACAGGACCACGACTGCGTAAATAGTCTTTATTCCGAAACGCGCTCCCAGCATCTTAATAGCAAAGATCACAAGAAAAACATTGATAATCAGAAAACTGATTCCTACCGGTAAGCCAGTTGCGTAAAAAATAAGGGTTGCCACACCGCTGCTCCCTCCCCCTGTTATTTCAGCAGGGATCAGAAAAGCTGTCCACCCGAGGGCATTCAGAAACAAACCAAAAGTAATAATGATCTCAGGTTTTATTCTGGTAA
>DASQZP010000559.1:0-2078 GCA_035638655.1 Bacteroidales bacterium | reverse complement strand
CCTTTTGAGAAATTTTAAATTCCTCGACAAGTTTTTGAATTATGGTATTAATCGGTTCCGACCTTCGACCGACTAGAATCAGAAAGGCATCAGCATCACAATCCGAGATATTTTTAAATATCGACAGAAGCCTTACGTGATTTTTCGCCCGGGTCATTCGTCCCACATGAATAAACAAACGGGCATCGCGAGGCAAACCGAGGTCCATTCGAACACCCTCACAATCAGCAATGCCTCCAAAACCGGCGATGTCGAGGCCGTTATATATGACTCGGCAGCGAGTATCCGCCTTCCAATCCTCCCCCCAAGCCGAAACCATCGCCCCTTCACTCACGGCGAGAATATTGGTAGCATGACGGTTGATCAGAAATTTCATCAGTCTGTTTTGCATTCTTCTCCGAATCGATTTCTCTCGGCCGTCCTGCATACTCCTAAAATGAGCGACGCGGACAGGAACTTTAAGCAGTTTTCCAAAATAGAGAATTAAGCCTGAAAAATAATGTACGTGAGAGTGAACAACATCAATATGATAGAAATGACATACCTTTCTTAACCGCCAGAAAAATAGAGGGTTGAATTTGATGTGAAAGACTTCTCCTCCCAGAGAGCAAATTTCTTCGTCGAGTTCGCCCGGCAAACCGGAAAGAGCACAAAAATAAAATCTGCATTTTTTTTTATCTATGTGGCGCATTAGCTCCAAAGTGCGCATTTCCGCGCCCCCTCGAACCATACGCCCAAAGACATGAAGTACATTCATTGGTTCTGATTTTTGTTTTTCCTTGTCTAAGGTTTCCATAAATGATTGCCGCCTCTTTCAATCAAAGACCATTAAATCAAAAAAAATTGGTTACCTCAGAAGTCTTGGCCAAATTTGCTAAGAAGTATAAGCTGCCCTTGAACCTCTGCAATAACCCGAAGGTTTGATATTTTTAAAATCTTTTTAAACTTTAGTCACCATCCCCAAAGGCTATTATTTGATATAGCTTACAATTTTCTTTGTATTTTCCACACATTCTACAGGCTAAATTTCTTTATTTTTTATATTTTCGAAATAACCTCTTTGAATGACTCGAGGATAGGGTTTATTTTTGAAAAAAGAATAAATGGGCTTACACCATCTTGATTTTTGAAATCTGCGAATTAATTTTATCCATTCCAAAGGGAATATTGTTACTAATATTTTTAGCCACAAAAATTTGAAAATTGAATTTTGTGTAATCTTAATTTCCTCGGAAAGTATCCTCTTAACTTCATGCCCATGATTATTTTTTATTGCCATATCGACCCTATCAAACCAATTAAGATTGAGATATTCTTTTAAATATTTATCAAAAGGATTGTGCTCTTTATTGTTGATAAAATTGTTTATTGTTTCTGAAATTATTGGTTTAACAGGAATTTCTTGTTTTGTATTAGAATTTCTCCCCATACTATGTTGACAATGATAAACAGCTAGAATTTTATTACTAAAAACAACATCATATTTCAAAGCAACCTTTGCCCACATATCCCTATCACATCCAGATCCTATTTTTTCACAAAAAAAACCAACATCAAAAAATATCTTTTTCAATATTCCAACGTTACTGGCTGTTATAATCCCTCGTTGCAATGCAAGTTTGAAATAATTATTTATATGTATATGTGTTTTCTTTTTTTGTTTGCTTGATATAAATGTGTCTATACTATAATTACCATAATATTTATTCCTAAAACCTGTTGCGAACATACCTGCATTAGGGAATTCATTTTTTAGAATTAATATTTCATCTAAAAACCCCGGCATCCACTCGTCGTCTGCGTCCAAAAAGGCTATTATTTCACCACCAGAATTTTTTATTCCAGTATTCCTAGCAACACCTTCGCCTTGGTTATTTATATGCAACAACTTTATTCTGTCATCTTTTATTGATTTTACAATATTTGCACTATTATCTTTCGATCCATCATCTATTACTATAATTTCTAAGTCCTTAAAGGTCTGGCCTATGACACTACGCATTGTTCTTTCTATATAATTTTCTTTATTATAAAGAGGTATAACAACAGAAATCAACGGTCCATTTAACTTATTTAAA
>DASQZP010000558.1:0-2702 GCA_035638655.1 Bacteroidales bacterium | reverse complement strand
CACCTCCGGAGTTAATCAGTCCTATTTTTCCCATATAATTATTAATTACCTGGTACCGGCAAAGGTCAATCGGGTGGTCGGTAGCCAGTTTTTCATACATATCAGGATGTGTCTTTCCAAACTTTATATCGCGAAAACCGCCATTGGTATCCGGAAGTTTCTGTTTTATAATATCTGCCTTGATGGTTACACCAATATGATTGGCCTGACCGGTTAAGTCGGCGGCCGTATGATAGTCGGTGCCGGCCGTTTTAAATGCCGAATTACGTGTATAGCACCATAAAACAGTTCCCATCCCCAGATCATGTGCCAGTTCAAATGCTTCAGCCACTTCCTGTATTTGCCGGTCAGATTCTTCAGAGCCAAAATAGATAGTAGCACCAACTGCCGCGGCGCCCAGGTTCCAGGCTTCATCAACAGAACCAAACATGATCTGATCGTATGTATTGGGGTAAGTCATCAGTTCATTGTGGTTAATTTTTACAATGAAAGGTATTTTGTGGGCGTACTTACGGGCATGCAGCGCCAGGCCGCCAAAAGTGGTTGCTACGGCATTACACCCTCCCTCCATAGCCAGTTTGATGATGTTTTCAGGGTCAAAATACATGGGATTGGGAGCAAAAGAACTGCCACCAGTATGTTCAATACCCTGGTCTACCGGTAAAATTCACAGGTAACCGGTACCGCCCAGCCGTCCGTGATCATGAATTGAAGCAAGGCTTTTCAACACCTGAACGTTGCGGTCACTGTTGCCGAATACCTTGTCCAGATAATCTGGACCAGGCAAAGTAAGCTGATCCGAAGCAATCGTTTTACAGGTGTGTGTTAACAGTTCATCTGCAGATTCTCCAAGATATTCTTTGATTTTTTCAATATTGTTTTTCATGGCTTCTAATTAATTTGGTTAATAAATTATGAGAAGTGGTTTTGAAAAGTCCTAAAAAATGTTTTTCAAAATACCAGGAATATGCTTTCAGAAGACGAATCTCAGTGATTAACAAATTCAGGATTTGTTGCTTTTCGTGTGCATTATGCTGAATGATGAAAAAGCCATGCCATAATGATGTGTACGGAAGACAAACTCAACGTGCCTGAAAGAAGGCCTTTATAGAACGCTTATGCGTTGGGAAAATCAATAGGGTGTGGAAAAAATTCTACAAAAAGTAGAATATACTTCATAAGCCTTCCCCCAACATTGAAAATTGGGAGAAGAGCTTATAATCCAGGACTGCTATTTTTCTTCCTCACGGGTATATTTGCAACATCCCGGCAGGGCGTTATAGGTAGCATTGGCAGCCTTGAACATGGGTGTATCATGTCCTGCATCTGCAATGGCTTTTTCAATCTTCTTGAGATCAGTCTTAGATGCATCAAAACTTACTTCCATCATCTTTGTCTCTTTGTTCCAGTCGGCGTTGGTTACACCTTCCACGCCTTTGGCTGCAGTTTCAATCCGGTTTTCGCACACACCGCAGTTTCCGTAAACTTTGAATTTTTCAGTTTTTGCCTGCTGGGCAAATAGAGCTCCTGATACAAACAGGGCCAGGAGCAGACTTAACATTTTTGTTTTCATTTTTAAACGTTTTAATTGTTATTGAATTGGTTTATTTTATATGATTGTTGGATTGTATTCCTAATTTTGCTTTTAGATCTAAAATATTAAACCAAAAGTTAACATGAATTCCAACCCACTGCCCCTTAATCCCCTAAAGGGGGCAGCCCGCGATGTTAACCGAAACTGTATTCTTAGACGGCGCGAAGGCCCCTTTAGGGGGAAGGGGGCTGCGCGATGTAATTTTTTTTTTGGTAAAGAATACGATAATCATTTTATTTTAATTGACTTTATATTGCATTTATTCCTTCCTCATCCGTGCGTATCTTGTATACATTGTCAACCGGAGAGACGATTATCATTCCGTCTCCCCGGTATCCGGTTCTTGCATTTTCACGAATAATTTGTATGATATGCTTGACATTTTCTGCAGGAGCCATTATTTCCAGCTTGATCACTTTATAAGCTTCTGCAAAAGGGTACTTGTCACTGATATGCTCATGTTCCTGGTCGGAATACTGACCTGTACCTTCACATTCAACCATTGTCATGCAACAGAAACCCGCTTTTTGCAAGGCTTTATAAACCTCTTCAGTTTTTCTGTATCGGATGTATGCTTTTATCAGTTTCATGATTAATAAATTTTAATTTTTAAATGGTGTCCCGTGTCTCTCCGCAGGAGATCATCGCCTCGCCGAAATACGGATTTTTAATCTCTTTGATATCACTCACCCAGTAAGCGCCTTTGTTGTTATTTGCCATGGGGCAGAACTGGTAGTAAGCTTCTGTATTCTCCAGCCCAAAGGCTTTGATGCTGTGGTAAAAAGCATCGCTGAAAGAGGCGAATGCTTTCCGTTGCACTGCAATATCTTTTGAACCGGTTATAGTTGAGATATTTTCCTTCATCACATTGAGCTGTTTCATCCACTGCTGGTGGGCATCACCGGAGAGCAGTTCCATGTTCACGTTGCCGAGCTTATCCTTTACAGTAGAAGCCGCTTTTGCAACCTTTGGTGCATCACTGGCCACAAAAGCGTTCTTCATGTCAATATATGCCTTGTAAACTGCTGTCAGCTGTTTTTGAAAAGCCTCCGGTGTTTCTTTGGGCTGAAGTGACCGGGGTTGTTCCACCTTAGTTTCCTTTGATACT
>DASQZP010000557.1:0-3395 GCA_035638655.1 Bacteroidales bacterium | reverse complement strand
TTAATTTACGTATCTTTGTTTCAAAAATACACGTATGCAGACTAAATTGACTCTAACATTAGAACAAGGCATAATTGAACAAGCGAAATCTTATGCTAAAAGTAAAGGCAGAAGCTTATCTGATCTAATAGAGAATTATTTGAAAGTTGTTATAAATGACACTGAACAAAATATATATCTATCACCTTCCATTAAAAAATTACAAGGATCAATAAAGCTACCTGAAGATTTTGATTACAAAAAAGACTTGACCAAAGCACTTTCAGAAAAATATGGATTATGAAACAAATTTTCATCGATACAAACGTAATCATTGATTTTTTAGCTGACAGAACACCATATTCTGATTACGCTGCAATTTTATTCCAATTAGCAAAGGACAACAAGATCAAAGTTCATGTTTCAGCAATCTCTTTTAATAACACTTACTATATTTTACGAAAAGTGACTTCTCATAAAAAGGCTCTTAGCCTACTTTCTGAAATTGAGGGATATGTTGGCGTTCAAGAGACAAATCGGACGATAATTCAAAAAGCGATTAAATCTAACTTCCAAGATTTTGAAGATGCAATTCAATATTTCAGCGCATTACAGATAGGAAATATTAATATAATTACAACAAGAGATCTAAAGGATTTTAAGAAAAGTGAATTACCTGTATTATCACCTGATACTACCATAAAAATCTTGTTGGAAGAAAACGCCAGCTGGTAATTCACAGGAATATTAGCGGCCTGCAAGACCCAGTGATACCTGCAGGAATATGACAAATATTTCTTTCACAGAACAAAATGGAGAGAAGACATTGCTAAGGAATGTAAGCAACCGAACCACCGACAGGTGGTGAGCTCATGAATTCCATTTAAAAGATATGAATGTCAATTCATAATCCACTACATTTGTAAGTATTGTTAACTAATACAAATGATTACAGCCGGGTAATCCTTCACCGGAAAGTCTTTTAAGAGCCTGAGCCGTATGCCGGGAACCGAAACGTAGTGTAGCTCATGCTTTTTTAAGCAAAACCTGCACGTACGGTTCTTAGGGGGCGCAAGCTACCCGGTGCAACAAGCTGTTTGACGACACGAATTGACCGAGAGATTAAAATATCAAAATTGATTTATATCTTTGTAATAAAATGAGATAAATGGAACAGATACAATTATATACCAAGATTAATTCTTTACCCAATGACATTAAATCTGAGGTAAACGACTTTATTGATTTTTTAATGACAAAAAAGAAAAAAGAAATTAAAAAAAAGAAACCAAAATTTGGATGTGCAAAAGGACAGATTTATACCTCACCTGACTTTGATGAGCCACTTGATGACTTTAAAGAATATATGTAATGAATTATTTATTAGATACTCATGCTGTAATTTGGTTTCTTAATGGTGATGATAAACTTTCTGTAAAATCAAAAGAACTTATTGAAAATCAAGATAATTTTAAATTTGTCAGTATTGCTACTATTTGGGAGATTGCGATTAAAATTAGTCTTGATAAATTTAAATTTGATAAAGGATTTAAGAAGTTTCTTGATTTAATAGAGGATAATGGATTTGAGATAATTCCTATATCATTTGATCATGCATTGACTGTTTCAACATTAGATTTCATTCATCGAGAACCTTTTGATCGATTGATTATATCTCAAGCTCTGTCTGATAATCTAACAATAATTACCAAAGACGAGTATATTGAGAAATATGATGTTAAAACAATCTGGTAATTGACTTTGAAAAAAACAGCCAGTTACTAATCGATGGCTGACGGGATTGTAGCCCCGCCAGTGCACCTCTCATTCCGATTTTCTCAAATATTTGATTTGTTAGAAAATCGAGAATCCTCGCCAAAAACTTCATATACGATTGATAAATATGAATTTTGTAATAATACATTCAATTATGATTGAAGTAATTCATATATTTGCATTCAGCTTAAAATACAAATGAAATGACTGAATACATTGAAAGACCACTTTATATAGATAGATTAAAACCATTTATTGGTAAATCATTAATAAAGGTATTAATTGGGCAGCGCAGAGTTGGGAAAAGCTACCTTTTAATGCAAGTGAGAGACCTAATTAAAAAACAAACTCCTGATATTCAGATAATTTATATCAATAAGGAGCAACATGAGTTCTCAAAGATAAAAAATTCAGATGACCTGTTTCTCTATTTGAAAGAAAATGTAAATGAGAACAGCAAAGTAGCACTCTTCATTGATGAAATACAAGATATTGAATCATTTGAAATTACATTAAGAGACCTTGTTACCAGAGGAAATTACGATATTTATTGCACAGGAAGCAATGCTAATTTACTTTCGGGCGAACTCGCTACCTATTTAAGTGGCCGATATATTGAAATTAAAGTATTTGGGCTAAGCTATACTGAATTTTTACTGTTTTATAGTTTACAGGATTCAGTAGCCACATTTCAGGACTATCTTAAATTTGGAGGATTACCCTACCTGATAAATCTGAATACTGACATACAAGTTGCATATGAGTATTTAACAAGTATTTATAACACAATACTGCTCAAAGATGTAGTTAGCCGATTTAAGGTTAGAAATGTCAACTTCCTGGAAAATTTGATTGCTTTTTTGGCTGACAATATCGGTAGTATCGTTTCCTCAAAGAAAATTAGCGAATATCTAAAATCTCAAAAAGTAAATATTTCAACCCAGGTTGTGATAGACTATCTTGGCTACCTTGAAACATCATTTTTGATTTTCAAAGTAAAGCGAACAGGAATCGAGAGTAAAAAAGTTTTTGAAATAGGAGAAAAGTACTTTTTTGAAGATATTGGTATTCGTAATGCAATTGTTGGTTATAAAACAAGTGACATTCATAAAATATTGGAAAACGTTGTTTATCTGCACTTGCGCATGGCAGGATATTCGGTAACTGTTGGGCAAGAAGGGAATAAAGAAATTGATTTTATAGCACAAAAGTCCGGAGAAAAGATATATGTTCAAGTTGCATACTTGTTAACAAATGAGGAAACTAAAAATCGAGAATACGGAAATTTACTTGAAATATCGGATAACTTTCCAAAATATGTTGTGACAATGGATGAATTGACTGAAATATCAACATACAAGGGAATCAATCGAATGCATATTAAAGACTTTTGTTTAAAAATGGTGTAACAGTTAACAAAAAAGTCAGTTGGCAATCGTAGGCAGCCCTACCGGTAAGAATCTGCAGGCTTACTGGCTAACGGAATAAAATTACGGTAGCCACCCTATCCCGAAGAAACATTCGGGACAGACTTCAGTGCTCCAGTCGCCCGAAACCACCCCCGGGAAAAATCGTGGCTGGCTTTGCGGCTAGCGGGCAGACTTGTATTTTCCACAGGGATTTACTGAACGTGAAACTAT
>DASQZP010000556.1:0-4034 GCA_035638655.1 Bacteroidales bacterium | reverse complement strand
TCCAACTTCTCCACTCCTCCACCTCTCCACTTTTCAATTTGCTGTCTCTGCTATGTTGTCATTAGTTGTGCCATAAATTTTACCACGTTAATATACAGAATATTACAGTCCATGCCCTCGCTATTTATCAAAACATTTGTATCAAAATCATACACATTGTGTTTCAATTTGGTACATATTTGTACATTTGTTTTAAATTCAGTGCATTGCACCAATACACTATTTGTAATATTTACCGGATAGAAAAGACCGTTATCATTAAGAAGGATACAGACATGTTTACACTGTAAAAATGGAAAAGATGAAAACAGGGAATATATTAATAGTTGATGACAATCAGAGCGTACTGAACTCCCTTGAATTGTTGCTCAAGTATCATTTTAACCGTATTATTAAGCTTAAATATCCGGCACAAATACCAACATTGCTGGCAGCTGAAGATATTGACGTTGTGTTACTGGATATGAATTTTACGGCTGGCATTAATTCGGGGAATGAGGGTATTTATTGGCTAAACCGGATACTTGAAGAAGACCCTTCCTTAGTTGTAGTAATGATCACCGCTTATGGTGATGTTGAACTGGCAGTAAAAGCCATAAAGGAAGGCGCTATTGATTTTATCCTGAAACCCTGGGACAACCAGAAGCTTCTTACCACTGTTCAAACTGCACTTGCCTTACATCAGTCGAAGAAGGAGGTTAAAAAGCTGCAGCTTAAACAAAATCAGCTCAGGGAGGACATAAATCGTAACTTTTCTGAAATTATTGGTCGTTCACCTGTCATGCAGGAACTAATGAAAACCATACAAAAAGTGGCAGTAACAGACGCCAATGTACTGTTGTCAGGAGAGAACGGTACGGGAAAAGAATTGATTGCCCGCGAGATCCATCGGCAGTCGGAGCGCAATGGGAATGATTTTGTAAGCGTCGACCTGGGAGCATTAAGTGAGACATTGTTTGAAAGTGAGATGTTTGGCCACCAGAAAGGTGCTTTTACCGATGCAAATGAGGAAAGGATCGGGCGGTTTGAATCAGCCAGCGGGGGCACATTGTTCCTTGATGAGATCGGGAATCTCAGTTTTTCACTGCAGTCAAAACTGCTGACGGCCATTGAGCAACGAAAGATCGTTCGACTGGGATCTAACCGGGAGATACCAGTGGACATCAGACTGATTACTGCAACAAACAAAGACCTGCCATCCATGGTTGAAGAAGGAGTATTCCGGGAAGACCTTTTTTACCGGTTGGTTACCGTTCAGGTTGAAGTACCTCCACTTCGTGAAAGAGGAGAAGATATTATCTTACTGGCTGAACATTACCTGAAGCTCTATGCTTCTAAATATGAAAAGCCCGGTCTGCGTTTCAAAAAAGAGGCAATTGACAAGCTTATGGCTTATACCTGGCCGGGTAATATCCGGGAACTTCGTCATACTGTTGAAAAAGCGGTGATTCTGTCGGACAATCAACTGCTGGGGGCTTCTGATTTCAGTTTTAATTCGAGGCAGGAGTCCCTTGAACCTTTCCGGGAGGCCATCAGCCTTGAAGAAGCCGAAAAAATAATTATTTTCGGAACACTCTGCCGGCATAAGCGAAATATTTCTGATGCAGCAAAAGAGCTGGGTATCGGCCGACAGACCTTATACCGTAAGATTGAAAAATACGGGCTTTGAGCAAATAAAAAAACAAGAAAAATGATTTACCACAAATTCTATTTTAACCTGGTCATCCGGATCATACTTCTTTCGCTGACCATTTTCCTGCTGGCTTTTTCCTGGCTATCCGGACACGACATCCTGATCCCGGTCAATCTGCTTGCCCTGGTAATTATACAGGTTGTATTACTGCTCCGGTTCATGAATCGTTTCAACCGGGATATATATCATTTTTTTTCGGCAGTAAAAAACAACGACTCTTCTATCCTGTATAAACGGATGGCACCTGATAAATCGTTTGCCAGGCTTTACGAAAGTTTTGACGAGATCAATCAGCGCATTCAAAAGCTGAAAACTGACGCTGTCGATCGCAATCTTTTTCTGCAACATCTTGTGGAACATATTGATATTGGTTTGATCTGGCTGGATGAAGAAGACCGTGCCGCCATGGTCAATCAGGCAGCCAGGCAGCTGTTGAAAGTAAAATCCCTGCATAATATAGATGATTTTGCCCGTGTTGATCCTTTATTGCCTGGTATACTGAGGAATCTGGAACCAGGAACTTCCAGACTGGTAAATCTGAAAATCGGTAATGAGCTTATGAAAACAGCCTTCCGCCTGAATATTTTTAAATCGAAGGGCAAGGTCATCCGCATTGTCACTTTTCAGAACATGAGGAATGAGCTGGAAGAAAATGAACTTGACTCCTACCAGAAGCTGATCCGTATCCTGACACATGAGATTATGAATTCAACAGGCCCCATTCTTTCCTCAATCGCAACCATTAAATCATTAATTACCATCCCGGAAAACGGGCAAACAAAAAAAGCAGAAGAATTAAACCAGGAATTACTGGATGATATTGTCAGCGGACTGGATATTGTTGAAGAACGGGGTGTAGGGCTGACTGATTTTGTAAAGCACTTCAGAAGCCTGACACTGGTTCCAAAACCTGTATTTACACCTGTTCCTTTGAAAGACTTGTTAAATAATATTACGCTACTCATGAAGGCTGAATGCAACAGGCATGGTGTTACCCTTGAAACTAAAATGACAGATCATTCAGCTACGCTGATGATCGACAGGAGACTGATAGAACAGGTACTCATTAACCTGATCAAAAATGCGTTGCAGGCAGCCGGAGAAAAAACAAAAGGTAAAATTGAGGTGATTGCTTACCGTAAAACGGATGATAAGACTGTGATTGAAGTGAGGGATAACGGAACGGGAATTGGGGAAGAGGAGCTGGATAAGATTTTTATTCCTTTTTTTACCACCCGGGAAGGAGGATCAGGCATCGGCTTAAGTTTATCCCGTCAGATCATGCGGGTACACAACGGAAAGATATCAGTTAATAGTAAATTAAATGCCGGAACAAGTGTGATACTGGAATTTTAAAATTTTAGCCAGAATTAATTTGGTTAAAAAAGTGCAGAGACATGGAATACCTCTGCATTACATTAAATATAGCAATAGTTATTTACTGGCTTGTCTTGAAATACTCTTTGCAGACTGATTGCTTAAAAGACCGGAAATATCATCCTGCAGTCCTGCTGCCGCCTATTAATTTGCTGCGTTCGATAGACTGAAGGGCCAGGTAATTATCAACAAATTTCTGAAGGTTATCCATTTCCTTGTCATACTGGTCGAAATGCCTCTCTTCATCGGCAACCAGCTCTTCAAACAATTGTTTGGAGACTGAATCAGCATGCTGAGTACATTCATTTGCAAATTTATTATAATCATTTGCACTTTCGGTCTCCATACCGGAAGCTTTTTCAAGCATTTTTTTCACGTCATGTATCTTTTGGACATCGCCTGCAGCTTTCATTTCCACCTCTCCTTTCAGGAAAAGGATGTGGTCAGCCAGTTTTTCGATGTGCATCATTTCCTCAATGGCTGTGCGTTTGAACAGGTTAGCCAGCCAGTCATATCCCTGGCCGTCCAACAAAATCATAATCTCGTATTTACGACATTGTTATATATTGATCCGAAGGAGTAACTGATTCCGAGGGATATGCCCAGTTCATAATCGGTTTTTACCTTGCGCTGGCGCAATAATAATTCTTCAAGGGAGGCTTGTTCACGTGCCAGATAGAGCTGATCGTGAACAATCTGGAAATTTGCAGAAATCCTGAAAGAAAGGCCTTTGAAGAGACGGTAATTGAGCCGTCCGTAAAAATCGATACTGTTCTTACTCAGGTCGTGCAAATATTGTGAAGCATTGATCTCCCAGCGTGCTTCGCCCCAGGGCTGGTTAAAGCGCATGAGCATACGGAACCGGTGACGGGGGAGAAATTCATGGGTTTTCAGATAGATAGTTTCCTGAAAATAATCGGTATAATTTCCTCCAACATGATAGGCAAGCGTAAATTCACGCCTG
>DASQZP010000555.1:0-8024 GCA_035638655.1 Bacteroidales bacterium | reverse complement strand
CTGAATTACAACCGAATAAACAACCTTATAATGTCGCACGGAGCTGCTGTACGTATATTTTTTTAAATTTTCTACCATAATGTCGTCACTACGTGACTTGCAGCGTTTATTCTCCAATAGTATGGTATAAGCGGGAAAACTGAAACAACTTGAAACCATATGAAACAACTTGAAACAACCTGAAACAATATGAAACAATATGAAACCATCAAACAATCTCAAACAATCTCAAACATTCAAACAACCGAACAATCAACCGGTCCGAAAGCTTTCGGACAATCAACTGAATAATCAACTGAATTACAACCGAACAAACAACCGAACCCATGTCCCAAAAAACTGCAACCACCGGCAACCACGGTGAAAAAGTACGCTCCGACTGTCAGGTCACCCTGGAGATTACCAGAGAGGGCGGCCGGATTATCAATGTAGAGAGTAAGGTACAGAGCATGTACGGCAAATCAAATCTCGAACTGATCCATAAAATACTGGATCATTATGAGATCGATCATTGCCGGCTGGAACTGCTGGATTCCGGAGCACTACCCCCTGTGATTGCAGCGAGGATGGAGGCTTCTGTCAAACAATTACTGAAAACCACCAAAGAATTTCTGCCTGACCTGATCCCTGAAAACCAATACGCATCAAAGCGCGATGCTTTCCGTTTTTCACGGTTGTACCTGCCAGGGAACACTCCAGCCATGATGCTCAATGCGGGTATCCATCATCCCAATGGCATTATTCTGGATCTCGAAGATTCCGTGGCACCGGCCAAAAAGAAAGAGGCACAGCTGCTCGTGCGTAATGCCCTCCGGCAGGTGAACTTTTACGGAGCTGAGCGTATGGTGCGCATCAACCAGGTACCGGCAGGCATCGAAGACCTGCAATTTGTGGTACCTCATAATGTGCATGTCATTCTGATTCCCAAATGTGAACAGGCAGAACAGGTTCTGATGGTTGAAGAGGAAGTTAAAAGGCTGATGCTTGCCCACGAGTTGCACAACGAAATTTATTTCATGCCAATTATCGAATCTGCCCTGGGTGTGGAGAATGCTTTCTCTATTGCTGCTTCATCTGAAAAAGTAATTGCTCTGGCAATGGGGCTGGAAGATCTCACGGCTGACCTGGGTGTGGCACGTACCGAAGCGGCCACCGAATCGTTTTATGCCCGCACCAGGGTGGTGAATGCCTGTAAGGCGGCCCGCAAGCAACCAATTGATTCGGTATACTCTGATGTAGCCAACATGGAGGGCTTGATGCAGAATGTGCTGCAAAGTAAATCGCTGGGTTTTGAGGGGATGGGCTGCATTCATCCCCGGCAGATCAGTGTAATCCATAAAGGATTCGCACCAACAGCTGAAGAAATAGCAAAAGCTGCCGATATTGCCGCAGCTTTTCGCGAAGCAGAACAAAAAGGCCTGGGCGTGGTTTCCCTGGGAAGCAAAATGATCGATCCTCCGGTTGTTAAAAGAGCACTCAGAATAATCGAAATAGCCGAGAAGTTCGGAATAATTGCAAAAAAGATTGACTAAACATAATTTCAAAACTAATTTATCAACGGGAAATGATTAATATGAATGTTTATCTAAAGTAAAATTAACAGTAAATTATTATTTGTAAAGATTTCAAACTTTGAAAAATGCCAATTAGTAGGGCGCGGTGGCCGAAAAGCCGCGACTTTGGGTCGGCCATGGCTGGTCCCGAAATTATTATCTACTTGTTGAAATTATAATTTCGAGGATTTTCGGTTTTCATTCAAATCAAAGATTTGTGAAAACCGGAATGGGAAGCCTTGGGTTTTCTATATTTTTTGTCCCGCCCAAGCGGGAAGCCTGTCCGGCATGAGGACAAAAGGAATTAAATATAGAATATTAAGTATCTGTATGAAAAGAATCTTGTTGCAATCTTACTAATTTTCAGCAATTATTTTTAAATAGTGTAAGTATTTAATATATAATTCCACAAACTCATTTAAATGAAAAGTGGTATATAATTAAAAACATTTTCATAAAACATGAACAATATTCAACTTACAAAAAATGCTGCCGGACGTTCGGTCCCTGATACAGTAAACGGAGAAAAAGCCATCCCTTACCAGGGAGTCGGAAAATACAAGCCTGAGGGCCGCAAGTATGCACCACAAATAGCAACAAATGCTGATTATCCCGCTGATGGCAACAAACAGGTGGTTTCTCTTAAAGAGGCATTGATCAAAGCGGGACTACGTGACGGCATGACTATCTCCACCCATCATCATTTCAGGAACGGCGACTTGATTGCCAACATGGTTTTTGATATTGCCAAAGAGCTGGGAGTGAAGGATCTTCGCTGGTTTCCGTCAGCATCCTTTCCGTGTCATGAACACCTTATTCAGTACCTGGAAGATGGCACCATCCATCATATTGAAGGCAGCATGAATGGTCCCCTTGGCCGTTTTACCTCTGATGGCAATATGAAAGGAATGGGCGTGCTGCGTTCACACGGCGGACGTTATCAGGCTGTACAGGATGGTGAAGTAAAGATTGATATCGCCGTAATTGGAGCAGCCTGCGCCGATCCGTTTGGCAATGCCAACGGATTGAATGGACCATCTGCCAGCGGCTTGCTTGGATTTGCCCTGGCCGATTCGCAATATGCGGATAAAGTGATCGTGGTTACCGATAATATGGTGGATTTTCCCTGCATTCCCTGGCAAATACAGGGCAATTTTGTGGATTTTACTGTCAAAATGGATAAAGTTGGCATTCCTGAGCAGATTGTTTCAGGCACAACGCGGATTACCAGCAGTCCCGATCGTTTGTTGCTTGCAGAACTCACTGCAAAATTTTGCGATGTAGCCGGGATTATCAAAGACGGGTTTTCTTTCCAGAGCGGGGCAGGAGGGACTTCCCTTGCGGTAAGTGAGTATTTCCGGGATATCATGCGTAAAAAAGACATCAAAGCCCGGTTTGCCCGCGGGGGCAGCAATAAATATCTGGTATCCATGCTCGAAGAAGGATTGGTTGAATATATCCTGGACGGACAGACTTTTGACCTGGATGGAGTGTCTTCAATGGCTAAAAACCCCAATCATGTGTGGACCAGTCCGTTTACCAGCTACAATTACCATGGCAAAGGAAATTTTGCCGGATTGGTGGATGTAGTGATCCTGGGGGCAACAGAAATTGATGTGAATTTTAAAGCCAATGTGGTTACCCATTCCGATGGTTATCTGTTACATGGAATCGGTGGCTGGCAAAACTGCCTCTTTTCCAAAACGGTGATTCTGCCTGTACCACTTTTCCGCGACAGGATACCGGTGATTGTGGATGAAGTAACCACTTTGTGCGGACCGGGTGAATTGATAGATGTGATCGTAACTGAACGGGGCATTGCCATCAATCCGCGCCGTACCGACCTGCTGGAAAAGGTTAAAGATTCAGGCCTGCCCATAAAATCACTTTATGAACTAAAAGAAGAAGCAGAGAAAATATGTGGCAAACCCGAAAAACCTGTTTTCACTGATGAACCGGTGGCAGTTATCAAATGGGTGGACGGCACCATCATTGATACTGTTTTCAAAGTAGACCGATCGGCAGAATAACCAACCGGTACAAAATGGATTATCCGGTAAATCCTATGGCTCCGGCTATGGCATTAATGGTTTGTAAGAGCTTCTGAAGAATTTTATCTGCTTCCTGTTGCTTCCCGGATTTCTTGGCTGCTCTCCAGTTGTGCAACTGACTGATCTGTTTAGCATGCAGGATGTCCAAAGGCTCAGCACGTAACATTGTGGAATAGAAATGGTTTTTCCTTCTTTCAACAAAAGGACGTGAAATGAGGATAGACATCATTTTGCGTGTCCTCTCCAGTTCATCCAGCAATAACTTCATAATGGCATTCCGGGCTTCTTCATTTTCAACCAGTGCCGCGTACTGTTTCATGATTTTTTCATCAGTAGCCGCCAGACTGGTATCTATATTGGTGATCAGGTATCGCACAAATGCATCTGACGAGAAATATTTTTTGAAAGTATCAAATTTATCAGGTGCGCTGTTCATCATATTCTCAAGTGTGGTGCCTACACCATACCAACTGGTAATATTAAACCTGGATTGTGTCCAGCTGAAAACCCAGGGAATGGCCCGCAGATCAGAAAGTGACCTTTTACCGGTACGGCGTGCCGGACGCGAACCGATTTTGCTCGCCTCAATGGCATCAATAGGGGTAGCCTGACTGAAAAACTCGATGAAATGAGGATTATGAGTCAATTCGTTGTATACCTTCATGCTTTCGCAGGAAAGGAAATCCAGCTCTTTATACAGCGGGTGATCCTGCCATTTTGATGTTCTGTTGAGCAATGTTGCTGCTGTTACACCGGAAGTGAGCAATTCCAGGTTATATACGGCATTTATTTTGTTTGCATATTTTCTTTCAATGGTCTCACCCTGCTCGGTAAGCCGCATGTTACCGTTTACCGATGAATGTGGCAGTGCCTTGATAAACCAGTGGGTTGGACCGGCTCCCCGGCTGATTGACCCACCCTTCCCATGGAAAAATTCAATACGGATCCCGTGTTTTTCTCCAACTTTCACCATTTCAGACTGGGCAATGTGTAATTGCCAGAGACTGGTAAGGATGCCACCATCTTTATTGCTGTCACTGTATCCGATCATCACCTGCTGTTCGGGAATAGTACTGTTATTCTGTTCCATCTGGTACAACAGACTGTTTTTTGTTACCGGATGTGAAAGATATTCATCCAGTATCCTTGCACTGTTTACCAGGTCGTCAATGGTTTCAAAAAGCGGTACAACCTGCAGTTTACATGCCAGTCCGCCCTCTGTCTGAACCGTCAGCCCGGCTTCACGGGCAAGCATATAAACAGTTAGCATGTCGGACACGCTGCGTGTCATGCTGATAATAAGTGAGCCGATAGCACGGTGCGAATAGGCCCTGATGTGTCTGGCCAGCACCCGGTAACAACTGATAACCATTTCTGCTTCTTTACCTGCCTTTGTGTTGTAATGGGTAAACGGACGATTTGAACCCAGTTCGGCATTGATAAAAGCAAGCCTTTTTTCTTCATTGAAATTGAGATACTTTTTACCATCCAGGTTTGCCGCTTCCATCAGCTGCGACAGGGCAAGCTCATGAACGGCACTGTTCTGGCGGATATCCAGCCTGGCCAAATGAAAACCAAATGTGAAAATCGTCCTGATCGTTTCACTTACATCTGCATAGGCTATTTCTTCTGCTCCCGAGTTGACGAGGGCTTTTTCAAGTATTCGCAAATCGTCAATAAGCTGGGATGATGTGCTGTAACTGTATGATTTTTCTTCCAGTTCAACGGCGTGTTCGCGTCGGATATCAAGTGGCAGCTTAGCCATCATGAACTTGATAAACAGCACAAATGGCTCGTGCAGATGTCGCTGAAAAATCTCTTCTCCAATATCTCCCGCTTCTTTCTTAAGTTCATTGATTCGGTTTTGTATGGAAGTATCCAGTTGGGTGAATTTACTGGAAAAACTAAGGTTTTTGGCCAACTGGTTCAGTTTTCTCTTTAATACTACAAAAGCGTTCAAACGAAGTGTACGCAACGTATACTCCGTGATTTCCGCAGTAACCAGCGGATGGCCATCCCTGTCACCACCCACCCAGTTTCCGAAATGAACGACCGGGTGGTTTTCCGGATTGATAATCAGTTTCTTATCATATCCGGCATCCTCCCAGGCCTGCATCAGACGACGGTCGTGCACGGTGAGAACATCGGGAAATACATTGGTCAGGTAATGTAGTATATTGTTCAGTTCAGATTTAATATCCGGCTTCTCTGAAAAAACTTCATCAATCCGCCATAGCCGGTGCAATCCAAGCTTGATGTCCCTCCTGATCTCATTCTGTTCAATGGTCGTAAACATCTGGTTCTCCCGCTTCACAATAAGCAGGTATAAATTGCGCAGATGTTCCAGCATGATGGTACGCTTTGATTCCGTTGGATGGGCAGTCAGGACTGGTTCAACCTTGATTTCTCCTAAAATGTTGGCAATTTCTTCAGGTTTAATACCTTTTTCTCGCAGAATTTCAAGGTTCTTTGCCCACAAACCATTCACACTGGTCATTGATTGGTTGTTCTCGAGATATCGTCTGTTTTGCACAGCACCATTGATCTCAACAATATTCAATAACTGAAAACTTATGGAGAACAGATGCAGGTGTTTCTCGGTAAATTCAATATGTTCATATCTTTTAGGAGGAGTAATCCAGGGTATAAGTTTAGCCAGTTCATCCTCACCGCTTTCCTGAAGCATTTCCCTGAAACATATCAGTAAAAATTCCAGATCAAAATATGGCTTATTAAGTTCCTGCTGTACTTTTCCCAGCACCTCGTTTTTTTTATTCCCCATGTAAATTTGTTTTGTGTATTAGTATATTTCAGCCGTTGCAAATATTATCTACTGTACAACAACCTAAATATAAAAAAGATCATTGATCCGGTTCCTGAATATTATTATTCTGATTGAGAAAGAGTATGGAAAAGATATTTGAAAACAGAAAATTATGTCGCCTGGGTTAGCCAGTTCAGTGCTTCTTTGTCATCAGTAAAGAACTTAAAGGGTAATCCGTATTTCTTGAGCTTCAACAGAATGTTATTGAGAAAGTATTTCTTGAGCAGATTTCCTTCAAAAACAACGGCTGCTTTTTTCAGGCCAATCATGACTGCACGCGGAATAACAACTTCTTCGAACCACTTTTCTTCTTCAGAAGAGGATAATTGCTGGTCCCGGATATCTGAAAGGAAATAATCCACTTTATTCTGTTCGGCAAAAGCCAGGGCATGACCATATGTGTTGCGATATTCTTCCCCGGAAGTTCTCCCCTTCCAGTCCAGGACAAGCAGTTTGGAAGACTGGTCGAACCAGAGCTGCACATAAATCTCATCCAGTATGATCTGCTTTGTAAGTGATATCATTTGCTAACGCTAAAGATTGTTAGTATAAAACTACAAAAATATGTTTATTAAATAATATGAAATTGCAGCATATTTGTTCATAATTTATAATCGCGATGCTATTTGAAAAAACCGATGCATATTGATTACTATACTTCAGGAGGGTGCCCAAATTTCTTTTTTTTGAAGTGCGTGATTATTTTAAACAGATCATTTAATACCAATGACCCATCAAAAACTAAATTTCAAGTATTAACATTTTATTATTTTTGCAGTATCTGAAAGATGAATTGCAAATGCAATAAATTATTAGTAATAGTTATTGCAGCTTAAACCGACTAAATGATGATGAAAAAATATCAATGTACTGTATGTGGTTTTGTATATGATCCGGAAGAAGGAGACCCGGATGGCGGCATTCCTCCTGGAACGGCTTTTGAAGATATTCCCGATGACTGGCAATGTCCTGTATGTGGCGTATCGAAAGAGGATTTTATTCCTGTTGAATAATGAGGAAAATTTAATATATTATATCCATCCTTTAAGCTTATAATATGTGATGGCCGCATATTCCCTGCCAACACTCACCAGGTAATGCATGTGGGTCCACCATCTGTAACGCAGATTGATACTGTTGCCTACATCAGGGAGCATATATTCTCTTCCACCTGCTTCCCGGTCATTATACGCGAGGCTTACTTCATTGGGATCATCCCAGGCCGGGTATGCACCCACCTGGCTGAACTTTAACTTTCTGAAGGATCGTACCGCACGAAAAATATGAGTGGGAGAGCTTACAATAACCAAACTGACCTTCTCTGTATCTTTTCCGGTTATTTCAGCTATCCTGAGTGCCTGTAACCGGGTATTTGTACCATTGGGTTCAATTATAATTCTGTCAGGAGATACATTTCTCTTAATCAGCTCCTCTGCAAGTAAATTCACGGAACTGGTGCTGTCAGCTATATTTCCTGGCAATGCCACGATCACACACGCCTGAGGATTCTCAGAAGCCAGGTCAGCAGTGTACCATGCTCTGATAAGGTTACTTTCTGAGGGCATGCCCGGCCCACCCAGCAGCACAATATAATCA
>DASQZP010000554.1:0-2058 GCA_035638655.1 Bacteroidales bacterium | reverse complement strand
TTTCCTCAACTGGCCATTTAATTTCCCGATTTTCTCGTGTGAGGGGTGATTGCAATTAGCAGTCACCCCCAAACATTCAAATATTTTTTTTCCTATAAATTTTTCACATATGACCAACAATGCAATAGCAAATAATAAAATAATGGAAAGTAAGATATGTTATGACTGTTGGTATTATGTGCCTGTTCCCATCACCAATAAAATTCTTGATGATCCCGAATCTTTAAAAAAATTTCCCCATTGCGAATTTAATGACGATTTCTCCTCCGTAAAGCCCGATGATACATGCGAAAACTGGGAAAGTAAGAAGTTGAGATTGATAAGCGTTGTTAAAACCCTATACGGCCTATAATTCCTGTATTGTATAAGGAAATTACCAGATTTATAAGCTATAAATCTTCTATTATTTTTTTAAGAAGGCTGAGGTTGCAGTGAAAGGAAGTCATACATAATGATCGAACTATTAAGAAAAATGTATGTGGAATAGTCGGAGTCCAAATTTTTTTCGATCTCGATTCGAAATTATCAAATCAAAACCTGTGATATCATCCATCCCAGTTATTATGGCTGAATTGCATATTACTGCAATATATCTGCAATAAAAAACAAGTATCCTATCTATAAAAAATTGTTGTGATATCGTTTTTCAATAGGGCAGATTCATTTCACCTGGGTTTGCCTTTTTTTGCATTTCTGTAAGAAATAGGATATCTGTACTTGAAATTGAGGTGCTTGAATCTGCGTTTTTGGCAAGAAATCACAACATTGATTTCGGTCGAAAATCCTCATTTTTTGATAATTAATCTAACCAAGATTCTCCATTTTGTGGTACCTAAACATTTCAACACGTAATTTTTTCGTGCCTGTAAGACTGGAAGCCATTACATTGGACAGAAAAGAGGTTTTAGATCTTGAAACAAGAGATATATCTTATTCTGGAGCATTCATTAATACACTTACGTCTTTTCCTGAAGGTACACTGTTTGACCCCCTGACGTTGTGGTGATGAGTTTGAATCTGTATGCGAGAATTGACGGGATTGAAACTTCGAGAATGATAAGATCTACGTTTGATGTTCCGGTGATGTATGTTTGATTTATGGTTTTGGCAGAGAGATATCACAAGTTCAGAACAGATTTCAAAACCTCACAAGATCTGCAGAACTTAATTTTCTCCTCCCACTCCTTGCGGTCATCACTACAGCAAATGGTTCTGCTAACAAACCAGCAAATATCACCGGCATTAAATTCCCATGCCGGACACTGTTCTCTGATTTTAGGGGGACAATTTTTTATAACCCAGCAAGGCTTTCGCCTTATTTGGTTTCCATCTCTTGTGGACAGATGAAAATATATCAGCCGTTCCACATGTACCGGTATGTTTTGCCAACCTTGCTCATAGCCTTGAACATCTTTTAAAGATACGCTTAAAAGTTCGGCAATTTCCTTCTGTGTTTTTTTTAGCTTCTCACGCCATTTTTTAAATTCTTTGTTGTCCATGTTACACTATAACACCTTATTTAATTGCTACTACAATGTAACACTTTAATCAAGCGATATGTGTATTATTTCAAAGGGTGAATTTGTTTTTATAATATCAAGAAGGGTATCAACATTTAGGGCTTTATCCGGTCCTTTTTGGTCTAATGCTGAATTAACATCGGGTTTATCTTTTATGTAAAGATCGTCAACAACTTCTTCCCAATTACCGATAACGATGCAGCGTTTTAGAATATTCTGAAGTTCTCTGACATTACCGGGCCAACTGTGTGCTATCAGCTTTTCCATAGCATCAGAGTCGGGTTTTGAAATCCTCTTTCTGTCGAACTGAGAAGCATATTTTTCTATATAATAATCAATTAATGGCGGTCACTTCTGTCCGGTTTAAATTTTTAATAATCTTATAACCATAAGAAATCATATAGAATATAGTTATTTTCATGCGGGATCGATTTGAAATTGCTTCCGTTTTTATACAATAACTCACCGCGCACTTGTCCCGCATAAAGCGGGGTTCGCTTTGCTCATTAGAGCCGCAGAGACCGCTGAGGTTATTTAT
>DASQZP010000553.1:0-2728 GCA_035638655.1 Bacteroidales bacterium | reverse complement strand
GCCCTGATTCACCAATATTCAACATTGATTTAGCATCACCAATGTTCCGGCTGGCCTGGTTCATACCGGCCAGTTTGCCCTTGATCTTGGAAGCGATGGAAAAGCCTGCGGCATCATCCTGGGCTTTGTTAATGCGTAAACCGGTTGATAGTTCCAATTGGTTTTTCGCCAGTTCCTGGTTGATCTTGTTCAGCGAGTACTGGGCACTAAGCGACTGCAGGTTGGTATTCACCCGGTTGATATCTCCAAAAGCCATTTTGTTACCTCGTGTTAGTTAAGTGTAAAAGTATTGTGTTAGACTTGTAGTAATTATCGAGGGTTTTTATATGACCTTAAATTTTTTTAATCATTATTATCAATGATGGTGTTTTAAGTAATTGATAATGTATGAGATATGATTCTTCTAAATTCTGATTGGTAATCTATATTATATTTATTCACGGGTGATCTATACCAGAATAATGCCTGTGGAATAAGGTTTTATTTCAAAAGATTTTAAAATATTGAATATGGGGTATTTATAAATTTCATTGAATGGCAAGCTTTTATATATTCTATATGTAATGTGTGGATATGAACTTTTTTAAGAAGGGGAATAAAATTTGCCTGGCACCAAAGCTATTATACCAAGATCTTATGTGAATGGTGTGTCCAAAGGGCTTTCATTTCGTAATAATAAAAAAAGGAAGCGTCTGGCAAACCTTATTTTGGATAATGAGACTTTCTCTTTTAACAGGATATCAGAAATTCTCAGTTCCATTCAAGAAAAGCCTTATGTAAAAGGTGTACGACTTAAAATATCTGTGGAATATGATTACCCGGTTTTAGCTTTAGGTGAATTCGATCTAAAAAAATTCTTCAATAATTTTGATGAAGATAGGTTGTTTTCAGGTCAGGTGTTGGTTTATGAAAATTTTATCTGTCAACCATTATTAGTCAGGGAACAGATCATAGGCTACTTAATGGTTGATTTCAATAGGAATTCGGATAAGTTATTGCTGGTAGATATAACTAAATCATACTCTATTATCATCAGCCAACAACTGGAACTGGATTTAAAATTTGAAGAAATACAATCAGTACAAATAATAACAGATCAAAAGAGAAACCGGTACAAACGCTGGGAAAATAGAAGCCGTTCACTTCTTAATATGATAACTCATGACCTCAAGTCGCCTTTACAGGCTATAGCGGGATATTTACAGATTCTACAGAAAAAGTCTGCAAACCATCAACTGGACCTTTTTGATGCTAAACATATTTTTAACAGCATGGAATATGGCCTGAATGATATTATACGGATGGTTAATCAAATTAATGAGTTATTAAGTTACACTAATGATCATGTCAGTGTAAATAAGGTTAATGTTGAGATTAATTGGCTGATAGAAGAAGTTGTTGGATTGATGAGAAGTCTGGCTGATGAAAAGAAAAGAACACTACAATTTATACATTCAGCGGAACCGATATATCTGGAAACCGATATCGATAAGGTTAAACGAATAATAGAGAATTTCATTAGTAATGCCATAAAATATACTCAAGTCGACGGGCATATAAGAGTTAAAGTAGATAAAGACGACGATGAAATTCTGATTTCGGTTATAGATAATGGATTGGGTATACCTCAAAGTAATCTTAAATATATTTTTGAACCTTATAATAATTATGATCAGTTAGATTCCGGAAGTTTCCGCTCAATTGGTTTGGGGCTTTATAATTGTTCTTTCTTTTCGAGATTATTGGGAGGTCGTATAACAGTTGAAAGCCGGCAAGGTAAAGGATCCGTTTTTTGTTTACACCATCCTATCAGTCAAAATCAAATAAACCCCTGAAAACGTTTGCCGGGGATATCAGCAAAATGATAGAGACTCTTTAAATAAGCACGTAAACGTCTGTTTTGATAGTAAACAAAACTGAGCGTGTATTTTGGGAAGGGAAGCAACTCATCCAAGCCTCTTTTATCAATGGCTGATCGTTTGATATCAGAGATCGCTTCTTCATTTTCATGATAAAATAACGCCAGCATACGCGGGAATTCAGGATTTTTCGTTAAGTTTAAAAAGGAAGATCGCTCATCTTTTCCCTTTGCCGTATCCTCTTGAGATTGTGTTTCTTCTTCCTGATTTCCGGATTTTCCTTTTCCCTCCGGCATATTACTGTCATCATTCACCGAATCCGGTGAAAATAGCTCCCTGTTTGTATCCGGTGAGACATTTTCCCCCGGCTTGACGATCCGTATATAATCCTTATGTAAAGGGTCTAATTCCATTAAAAAATCAATAGGGATATATTTTACTTTGTAAGAAAGCTTTCTGTAAGATAAGTATCGACCATAAAATTAAAATATTTAGTTATAAAGTATTTAAAAATGATAATAGATACTTAAACAGTATAAATGATATAGGTAACCATTCTAAAGAACGAATATAATGAAAAGTAAAATAACAGGATTTTTTGAAAAGGATTTTGTACTAAGAAGACGTTGTCAATTATTTCTATAGCATAGAAGACTAATGCTCTGATTTAAGACGAGATAAAAATGAGTGATTATTTGAATGTTATTTTATTATTTATGAGCCACCGATAAGAAGACCGGAAATGTTTTTGCGACATTATCAATTTCCCTGGACATCTTATAAGCTGTTGAAAATGTGATGTTATTAAATCCGGAATCGCGCATTTTATCAGCCAGCTTATCCCTGTCAAATCCATGGTGAACATCATG
>DASQZP010000552.1:0-3655 GCA_035638655.1 Bacteroidales bacterium | reverse complement strand
CGAAGCTAAATACCTGCCTGACTACTCAGGTAGGCAGACGCGCCAATAGAGGTCACAAGCAGATGCTTGCGACAGAGAAGGTACAAGTCAGGAGACTTGCACCAGTTGGGGAAAGACGTAAGCGACTTTAGCGAACAACGATTTGAGAAAGGTAAGTGGCTTAAAAGACTTGAGCGACTTGAGAGATGAGAGAGGTGTTGTTTAGAGGAGGATGTGCCAGTAAGAAGACTTTCCTGAAATTTTGATGGCTGTTCGGATGGAAATCTGGTTATTGAGAATTTGTATAAATAGCTGTGCGGTTGAATTTTAATGCTTGTTTTACTATTGTTACAATTTATCTTTTACATAAATTTGATTAACAAACTAAATCACTACCCGATGGAAAACTTAATATCCAGGTGTGAGGAGTATGCATGTGAGAGGCTGAAAAACATGTTTTTACAAGATCCGGACGCAAAAACCAGGCATGACAGAATAAAAATACAGATATAAAATTTAATACGCTAACGATTATTTATGTACATATATTGGCCTAAATAACTGTCTTTGGTTTTTTTGTTAAGAATATTTTGTAATTTAGTATATGTCAGCTAAATTGTGTCTGTCAATAAAGTTAAGCGGTTGATGTTAGTTGTTGGAAAAAAGTCTGCCAGCATAGGTGATTAATTTTTTTCAGGGGGAAGACTTAAGGGGAATTGTAATGATTCAATTTATCAATATTCACTAATTTACCCGGCAATGAATACTATCTTATCCGGAAATTTGCAACGTATCAAACCCGTTTTGCTGGGGTTTGATATTGGATCCATTTCACTGAATACTGTTGTGCTGGATGATGATTTTGAAGTAATAGAGAATTACTATGAGTATTGCAGGGGAAAACCTTTTCAGGTACTGCTGAACCGGTTATCCGACATTCTTTCAAGGCATGCTTTAAACAGTATCTTACATGTGGGCCTTACAGGCACCGGCGGTAAGCTTGCCGCGGAACTTACCGGCGGGGTATATATAAACGAGATCATTGCTTCTTCCAGGGCTACCGGAACCTTATTTCCTCAGGCAAAAACTATTATTGAGATAGGAGGGGAGGATTCCAAACTTATTATAATGGAACGTGCAAAATATAATGCCCATTCCAGTCTGTCGGATTTTTCTATGAACAGCATTTGTGCGGCAGGTACTGGTTCGTTCCTGGACCAGCAGGCAAAACGTATCGGTGTTAGCATTGAAAATGATTTTGGGCAGCTGGCCCTGAAATCTGAGAATCCTCCCAGGATCGCCGGCCGGTGCAGTGTGTTTGCAAAAAGTGACATGATTCATCTGCAGCAAATAGCCACACCAGTGCAGGATATTGTTGCCGGATTGTGTTTTGCAGTGGCCCGAAATTTTAAAAGTAATCTCGGCCGGGGCCGGGATTTTCATTTACCAATTATTTTTCAGGGTGGCGTGGCTGCCAATGCAGGGGTAGTAAGGGCATTCTCGGAGATCCTGCACCTGAAACCGGGTGAACTAATTGTACCGGAGTATTATGCATCCATGGGTGCAATTGGTTCAGTGATTCAATCTTTTCACAAGGGTAAAGATACAAGCACTTTCCGAGGGCCGGAACAGCTTATAAAATATCTGGAGCACCAGGGTACAAATGATAACGGATTGCCCCGGCTAAAAAAATCATGTAGAAAGCTTATCAAATCGGAGCACCGGCGGCTGGAAGCAACAGAAGAAAAAATTCCGGTATACCTGGGTGTCGATGTGGGTTCGCTGAGTACCAATTTGGTATTGATAGACGATAATAACCAGGTTATTGCCAGAAGATATTTACCAACGGCAAGTCGTCCACTGGAAGCTATTCAGCAGGGTCTTTCAGAGATTTATGAAGAGACAGGCAACAGGGTAGATGTGATGGCCTGCGGAACCACCGGGTCGGGTCGTTACCTGACTGGTGATTTTATTGGTGCCGATACCATTCAGAATGAGATAACAGCCCAGGCCACAGCTGCTATCTCAATTGATAAGACGGTAGATACTATTTTTGAAATCGGAGGACAGGATTCAAAATTCATATCAATCGACAATGGTGTAGTGGTGGATTTTGAGATGAACAAGGTATGTGCTGCTGGTACGGGCTCGTTTCTGGAGGAGCAGGCTGAAAAACTGGGAATCAATATCATAGAAGAGTTTGAAGGACTGGCACTACATGCAGAGAAGCCCGCTGACCTTGGAAACCGTTGTACTGTTTTTATTGAGTCGGCACTAAATGCCCATCAGCAAAGTGGTGAGGAGAATAAGAACCTCGTCGGTGGACTGGCCTATTCTATTGTTTATAATTACCTTCAGAAAGTTGTAGGTGACAAAAGGGTAGGGGATCACATCTTTTTTCAGGGTGGTGTGGCTAATAATGCCGGTGTGGTAGCTGCCTTTGAACAGGTAACCGGGAAAAAGATCATTGTACCCCCTGATTTTGATGTAACAGGTGCCATTGGTATGGCCATGCTGGCGCGAAAAACAGTTGAAAACAATAATTGCAAAACAGCTTTTAAGGGGTTTGAGGTTCGCAATAAGTCTTTTCTGCTTGACAAATTTACGTGCAAAGGTTGCTCTAACCATTGTGAAATAAGAAAAGTTAAAATTGAAGACGAAAAAACACCGCTGTATTATGGCGGACGGTGTGAAAAATATGAAGTTGCCGGTCGCAAAGGCAGACGAAACGGGATTATTAACCTGTTTGATGAACGATATCAGTTACTGCTTAGAGATTATAATGAAACAATCAACAAGGAAGGTCTTTCCATCGGTATACCCAGGGAATTAATGTTGTTTTACCAGGAATTTCCTTTCTGGCAGACTTTTTTCCGGGAACTGGGATTCAGGGTGATCCTTTCCGGGCCATCTGACAGGAACCTTGTCAGTAATGCGCTGGAAATAATGCCTGCTGAGACCTGTTTTCCTGTTGAAGTGATGTCGGGTCATGTACATGACTTATTGCAAAAAGGGGTGGATTATATATTTATTCCTTTTATTGTTAATGTCCGTTCGGAAGAGGATAATTCGACATCCAACTGCAACTGTCCCTGGATACAGAGTTATCCGCTTATGATCAGGTCTGCCCGGAATATGGGCATCCCGGAGGATAAACTGCTGATCCCGGTGCTGCATCCGCGCTATTTCAGGAACGCTTTTCTCCCGGAGATCACCCGGTTTATGGCAGAGAAGTTTAAAATGAAAAGGGAAGCTGTTAAAAAAGCACTTGACAGAGCAGGTGCTGCACAACAACAATTTCTTGACAGCATTTTGTCACGCGGCTGTTATATACTGAATAATTTGCCATCAGAAAAAAAGGCGGTTGTGATTTTAGGCCGACCCTACAATACAGGTGATCCTGAATTGAATCTCAGGCTTGTGGAGAAATTACTTAACCTGGATGTTATTCCCATTCCTCTCGATTTTTTACCTCTGGAAGATGAACCGGTATTCAGAGACTACAGGAATATGTACTGGCCCAACGGCAGAAAGATTCTTGCTGCCGCACAATTTATTGCCAAACATGATAAGCTTCATGCTGTGTATATCAGTTATTTTCGTTGTGGTCCTGATTCATTTTTATCTCATTTTGTAAGGGAAGAATTGAAGGGAAAACCTTATTTGCAAATTGAAA
>DASQZP010000551.1:0-4108 GCA_035638655.1 Bacteroidales bacterium | reverse complement strand
AAAACTTCTACATTCTGATCTCTTAACAGGCACGCACATTTTTTTTCTGCGCGGGGTCTGGTATAAAAAACACGCCAATAATTAGCCAGGGATTGCCGGTTAAGAGGGGAAGAATTCGGAGATCTCATAATACCATCTATTTAAAAATTTGTTCCAAGAGTTTGGGGATGAATAAACTCATTAAATTTCGAAATTAGATATAGCTCCGCTTCGTAACTTACAGGTTTAAAAAAATTCGTAAGTGCAAACGTCGCATCTCATCGTGAATATTATCAACAATGAGTTTTTATTATGTAAACTGTACCATTTGGGCCGGAATAAACCTCACTATCAGTCTGATAACAACAAACAGTTCTCAATAGGAATACAAATAAACCATTGTTCTGACTGAACTATATAAACTTTACTTAAACGACTAAAAATTGTCAAGATGCGCAACGTTGGTTTTACTTACTAACTTTACTACCGAAACTTTCCATCTTCGATTGTAATTGCTCGTCCGACATGTATTTAATATCAGTTGGAGAGCAGCCCAGGTGATAGTTTATGAATTTATTCAAAGCGATCTCATCCGGTATACCGTGCGCGAGAGCTACCTCAAAATTTGAGGTGTTATTCCTTTTCAGCTGTTTCACCACACTGTTCAATCTGACAAACTCGAGAACTTTTTGAGGTCTTACCTCATAATGCCGGTGAAATTTTGTCGAAAATACTTTTGGATTTTTATAACCCATCACATCAGCCCATTCATTAACCCGGGCGATATTTATAAGGTTAGATTCTAATATATCAATAGCTTCCGAAATACGAACAGCCTCACTTCCCATAATCTCCTCCTGGTCATTTCAATATAATATTACTGTAATCCTAATCCTGGCAAATAATGATGTTTGGATGACAACCAATTATATCATTAGTACTATATAAATAGAGATACTAACTTGATATTTGTTACATACTTATAGTTTCTTGCTATCATTCCTAATAATTAATGATCATTATACATGAATAACAAATATATAAGTATATATTATTGTTTATAATTACAATTATCCCAAAATATTGGACACATTGCTTAAAGTTTAAATGGGGATTTGATTTTACATTTAGAAGGCTATGCAAAACCGTTCTTTTGTCCAATATCTGCATTTTCACGACTTCGAAATCCTCGAATAAGGTTATTTAAAGAGAAGGCTACCGAAGAATTAGAAACCATATCCGGATATCTTGCTCAAAAGCAGAGGTATCCTTTTGTTAAAGATCTTCATGGATATGCCGATCAACTTAGAGAACTTCGTAATATGGATTATGCTACTCTTATAACATTCATAGGAGATAGAGAAGATGAATTACTGGACCAAAAAGAAGACTATGTAGATCCCATAAAGCAGTTTATGAATAGTGGCCAAAAAAATATTTATGATAAGAATCGGGTTTTAGAACCTATTTTAAAGGAAAAAGAAAGAGCTAAAAATGAGCGGTATATTGGGAATTTAAGAAATCAGCGATCAGAGTTTGGAGATCTGCTTACTGCTCAGCTGAACCTTATGGTGGAACTGGCAACACCCAATGAAGATGATGATAAGCCGAAACGACAATTCATCAAACAATCCAATATCCATACTTCATATAATAAAAAGAACTGGAAACCGAAGAAGATGTGGATGAATATCTGAGTAATCTAAGGGAAGCGATGATGATGCATATTCTGAAAAATCATAACATTCTTTTGGATTAAAAAGATTTTTACTACTTTCAAATTAACGGCACTTTTTGCGAATAGTGCCAATAATTTGATTTATAAATTCAATTTAATAAAGCAATCGCAGACGATAAACTTCATATAGGTGAATTGAAAGAACATTTCAGTGAGAAGGATATTTTCAGAACCCGGGATATCACTGAATTTTATCGTTCTATTAAACCTGACTTGAAAAAAAGCACGATTAACTGGAGGGTGTACCACTTGGTTAAAAAAGGGGTATTAGAACGTATCGGAAGGGGTACTTTTAAGATTGGTAAAAAAATACCATTTGTACCGCAAATTAGCAGCAAAGAGGTATCTTTGGCTAAGATAATTCAAGCCAGGTATCCCTATTCTGATCTTTGTATTTGGAATACTTCAATCATTAATAGATTCATGTTGCATCAGCCTTTTCGTTTTATGACAATGGTTGAAGTAGATAAGGATTCAGCCTCCTCCATATTTAATTATTTAAGAGAAGAAGGTGAAAATGCATTTCTAAAGCCAGGCAGGGAAATCATTGATAATTATCTCCAACAAGTGGAGAATCCTGTTGTAGTAAGACCTTTGATAACGGAAGCTCCCATTCAGGAAGTAGATAATATCAACACTATTACAATTGAAAAGCTTTTGGTTGACCTGTTTTCTGATGAAGTTATTTTTTCCGCCTATCAGGGTAATGAGCTCAATATCATTTTTAAAGAGGTTTTTAGTGCCTACACTGTAAATGAAAAAAAACTGCTGAGATATGCTGACAGGAGAAAACGCAAATCTAAATTGATTGATTATTTAGAGAAGCTTGATCTGCTTAGTATCGGGTGGGAGTATGAATAGAAGATTATGATCGATCAATCGCAACTTACGAATGAATGGATAAAGCAAAAAAATGATGCTTATAAAACGGATCCCTTACTTATTGAAAAAGTGATTCATGCTTTGTTGTTATTAGAAGGATTGGTAAAGCAAGGCCTGCCTTTTATTTTTAAGGTGGAACGGCTCTTATGCTTCACTTCAACTCATCAAGACGTTTGTCTATCGATATTGATATCATACTTCCTGATAAAAAAATAGATTTGGAAGAAGTCCTGAAAGGTGTTGTTCAAGAACAGGGTTTTACCCGTTTTGAATTACAAGAACGCAATGCTCTTACCGATATCGAGAAAGCCCATTATAATAACAGGTTGTGCGGTTGTAATTTTTAGTAAAAATAATAAAAAAAAGCCATGCAAGTGAATGATATTCAATAATTTATATGTATTAATTATCACAAAAATACACGACACATGCATGACTTAAAATCTAATTTCGATAAAATTATACCCATCGTCAAACTTACTCTGAGCGACCCTGGGGCAATATTACCTTGGCTCTAACTTGCATCTGGTGGTCACCTTAAACGGGGTGTTCCATAGTATGGATCTGACCAAGACCAGTGTACATGATACCCAATATTTAAAAGATCTCAAGCATAGCGGACTTCAGGATTGTTTGTTACTCGCAGATAAAGGATATCTGGCCAATTACTTTTAAAAAAGCCCGCAGACGAGTGGAAACCATCTTTGCTCAGCTTTGTGATCAGTTAATGCTGAAACAAAATTATGCGAAAACATGTGATGGATTAACCACAAGAATTATAAGCAAAGGGACGGCGGTTACCTTTTTGCAGTATCTCAATAAGCAAAATGAAAGACCCATTAATCACATTAAACATGCTTTGGCTACTTAATTTTTTAACCGCACAACGCGTTGTTTATCATTTTAATCTGAAATCTATAGAAAGTCTTAAAAGAAGAGAAGTCGTTTAAACTAATCATACCTTAAAAAAACGACGTGTTGTCCACAATCGAACGAAGTGAATTCATGCACCAAATTTACGATTTATATAAATATCTATATCTAACACAAAAATGAAATACTTGTTTTAATTCCACTTAGGTACGATTAAAAGAGGAGACGCTGGCCGACTTGGGGGAACGATGGGGCGGTCTTAATTCCACTTAGGTACGATTAAAAGTGAGAATAATACAAGATAAAGATAAAAGCCGCCTCTAGTCTTAATTCCACTTAGGTACGATTAAAAGTTAAATAAACAGGCTATAGATAATGGCGATAAGCCGTGTCTTAATTCCACTTAGGTACGATTAAAAGGATATCTCGTTGAGCAAATTGTAGACACTCATCGCGGTCTTAATTCCACTTAGGTACGATTAAAAGCTATGTCGTCATGGCATAGTCAATACGAAGTCTTGTCTTAATTCCACTTAGGTACGATTAAAAGGCCCAAAGTTCGAACCAATGGTTTGAACCAAATCATTGTCTTAATTCCACTTAGGTACGATTAAAAGAAAACTATTAAAGGTAAAT
>DASQZP010000550.1:0-2642 GCA_035638655.1 Bacteroidales bacterium | reverse complement strand
TTATCATTGCGGTCTCCTAATAAATTTTCAGCGTATTCACGATTCCATATAATTTGCTCGGGTTGATCTCCTGGTAAATAATGCACATAATCTTTATAGTAAGTTAAATACTTCATTATCAAATCAATTTTGCCAGTCCGGTCACTTTTTCCTTTATACCCATCCGGAGTAAATGATATTTTCATTCCGACTTGTTTCTTTACTAATTTTTTAAGATTAGCAACCGTTTTTTCTTTATCGGATAATTCCAATGGATCAAAATGCAGTTCATTCGGCTTTTGGTCTCCATCAAAAATTATATGTCGATTTTTTTGTTCTTCTTGACTGAATACTTTTATGAAATCGTTCTTAATAGCAGAACTGCCGCCCGGAAAAAATTTTACGTGAGTTATAGAAACAACTTCTTCTCCTATGCTATTTATTACAGATTCTATAATTTTTTTTGATAGAAGATCTTCAACTATTATTTCAGTTTTGTCTGGATTTGTGAGCTCAATATGATAAAACGCTTCTTTATATGTTCTTTCCTCATCGACTTTAAATCGTCCTGTTGCAGGATTTTGATAGAATACCTTAATTGCATCTATTGGCAACTCTTCAACAAAAGTAGGTGAATGAGTAGATAACACTATTTGGTGTTTTTTACTTTTTATTTGCTCTAAAAGAAATAATTTCAATCTGTGCTGGGCACCAGGATGCAATGATACTTCAGGTTCATCTAAAAGAATTAGCGAATAGTCAGGAGCTTGATATATTTCACGAACCAATCTTACGATAGCGACTTCACCACTTCCGGCAAAAGCCTCCGAATAAGAGGCGCGTTCGGTTTTAAATTTTACTGAGTATCCCCAATCGGTAAATATTTTATGTTCAACAATTTTGCCTTCTACATATTTTCTTCCAAGTATAAAAGAAACTATATCCAGCTCCTGTTTTGTCAAATTCTCCAAAGGTTCATTCTGCTTGACATTATATGGGCCATAAACAATATGATTTGATCTTGAAAATACTTTCTTTAAGTGTTTTGATTTTTTCCTGAGATATTCCTGTTTATTTTTCGCTTTTAAACCTGTTGGTTCACGAAAGTAAAAGTATTTGTCAAAAGCACTTAGCTCCGAACGGAAATCAAGATATACAACATTTTTCTCTAATGGAGGATTACGTTCACGGTCTACATCTTCTGGCAAAGATTTCATCCCAGCCCACCGTAAAGGACGGCTCGTTTCCCAGTAATTAGGATTGCCCTTTCGTCGTATTCTAGCCTTAACAACTTCTAATTCGTCTCCATTCTTGTCAAAATAAGAATAAAAGAAACTATGTCTCTTATGCTCATCACTATAGTATCGAATAGGATCTACAACTGTATCAAACCAAAACTCATATGGAGTATGACCTTGGGGTGCGCCGTAAAGTGCGTGGAGTGTCGAACTTTTTCCAGAACCATTTTGTCCAACAAATACGGTAAATGGAAAAGTAAAATTAATTCGAGTATTTATTTCTAAATTCCGGTAGAAAGGGAACTGAATGAAATTAATATATCTCCCCAACATATTTGCAGCACTGAGGCTTTTTATTGAGTCAATCAAAGAGTTTATATCACTCATAATATGGTATCGAAGTTATTTATAAAATGAACTTATGAATCGTTAGTCTCTGCGTCATCTAACCGCCGGAATAAATGTGATATTAAACTTAGCGCATCCAGACAGTCTTCCTCCGAAAACAAACCCGAATCTCTCAATTCAACAATTTCTTCGTGTGATACAGGATTTCGCCCTCCCGTGACTATCCCCATCGATAAATATTTTTGGCCTTCCTCTATATTTTCTCGTGTCGCTGGCTGAAAATCACTTCCATCTACTTTTTGATATTTTTCCGAAACGATCAATTTACCTTTATCTTTCCCAAACACCTCCCCCATCATACTTGAATCACTCTTATTTGTGCTTCCAGAAATTGTTCTAACTTCATTTATATAACGTTTTATTGTTTCTGTAAAAGCTCTATAAAAATCTTCTTTTATGTAGTCCTCTTTTGATGCTTCCTGTACAGTTTTATGCAGATGTCGCCAATGATAGTAGGGATATTCAGGAATTAATGAATGAATTTTTCGAACTACGTCAGATTGCTGGTCATCCGCTAATTCGGATTTTTCAATAATGGTGTTTACAATCGGTTCAATCGTAGATAATATTTCATCGGGCAATTTATCATACCAATTAGGAACATCAATTTGAGTCTTTTCTTTTATCTTTTCCTTTCTCTTTTCGCGCCTTTTTTCACGCCAATCTCTTTCAATCTCAGACATCGTCTTTTTTAAATATTGTCGCAGCAACTCTGTCTGATGTAAATCCCAATTAATAGATTGTCTGTCTGTTGATATAACGTCCTCTTCCCAATCATCAACGAAATCCACATCTAACCAACCTGTGAAATATGAAAAACCGTGACTAGATTCTGAAACACCAAAAAATTCAGCCGTATTTATTAGTCGACCATTAGCAAAAAGTGTAATACCTCTCATACCTGGTTTAAGGGGCTTTTCTGTTGAAATAATTTTTCCCCGGATATTCTCCTTTTCAGCATATTCTAAGTCAACTTGTGAACAAAATTCCGGAAACTCCCATTCGAATTGAGCATCT
>DASQZP010000549.1:0-2565 GCA_035638655.1 Bacteroidales bacterium | reverse complement strand
CGAATTAGCAGTAAAAGCTTCCTATAGGAACCTAACAATTCTATTCATTAAGGAAGGAATGTGATAGCACAGGCGATAAATTTAGCAATATAGAGGGTGTCTTGGGCGTAAATCTTTTTCAGATATGCGCCCTCAACCTTCTTTCGACACTTCGCAAAAATGCAGATAGCTGCAATATATCTGGAATTCTAAGGTCAGATCAATTAGTTATGATATCATACTACAAAAATCGAATTGTCAACTGCTGTATCAGTTCCTCTGCTGACCACTGATAATCGGAAAAATCCAGAAAATTTGCGTGTGATGTTATATTATAAGTGTGGTCGGGCTGGTTTAGGTCCATCATACCCCCCCATGGGTCACCCCCCCCGCCCATTTTATCTACAGTTTATCGTATCAGAAGTGTAGAAGACATGCCCAAATACGGTCATTAATTCGACAATAATTGTCATCTACCTTTAACATACAGGCAATCTGAAAAATCGATCATATAGTCTAAACCTTTATAATCTATATGTTTTTCCCCTTCTCTAAATGGCACTTTAGATTCTGCATGATTTTTGCATATATTTCTGATGGTTAAACAGTATTACAAATTTAAGTGGGTGTAATTATGAAACTTTATAGGCTGGTAATGTTTCTTACAATTGTCTCTTCGTTTCTGATGATTACTGCCTGTGGAGGTGGAAGTGGGGGCTCTATAGAATATGGTGAAGTAGCAATGCATATCACTGATGCTAAGCCATTGCTTCCAGAGGGATCAAAGAATGTTACGAATTTATGGATTACCTTTACTGGTGTCTTAGTTCATAAATCGGGAGGTGGTTGGATATCATTACCACTGACCGGAGATCCTCCTCATATTATTGACTTGCTACAATTCATAGATGGCAACACAACTGAAATAGTTACACCTACCTTACTTGAATATGGAAAGTACACTCAAATACGTCTTGAAATAGAAAGTGCAACGATTAGATTTGATAATGATGTGGAGTCTGATGTCGTTATTCCTTCAGACCATTTTAAGACAGATAAGAATTTTCTTTTTGATGTAAACAAACCAGGACCAATAGATATCATCATAGATTTCGATCTCAGTCAGTCCCTTGAAGTAACTGATCCTTTCGGTACACCTTCAAATATACTCAATCCGGTGTTACACATCGTTGATGCCTCAAAGGCTGTTACGATTAAAGGAAAGATTGCTCAAGGATCTTTTGTTGTGGGTCAGAAGGCAGAGGTGACTGTATTTACTCCCAACTCTGGTATTCAAGGAGGATACGAAGAGTACACAAAGATTGAGGTTTCTGAATCTGACACAGATCCAACAGAATTTAGTATATACTGGATAGTTCCTGATGAAGATTATAGAGTTGAGATTAAATTTGA
Organism: Bacteroidales bacterium; assembly: GCA_035638655.1. Lineage (GTDB taxonomy): Bacteria > Bacteroidota > Bacteroidia > Bacteroidales > DASQZP01 > DASQZP01. Next base: position 1,173 of record DASQZP010000549.1, on the reverse strand, counting down.
CCCAGATTTTGTCAACGGTGTAAATTTTTCGGAAGATGTTAGTGTTGCTGGTGTTGAACCAGGAGAGGTACGGAATTTGAATAGGGGTAATCCGATTTAAAATCGGTGATTAGTCTCCATTTTCCTTTTAAGGCAGGATTATTTGGCTCGGCCTTTCGGCTATGCGAGTAGTGTGATCTGCTATCGGTCGCATGGTTTTTAATCCTCCATACTGTTTGATGACAGATGGATTGGCTTAATGGACAAATGAATATCTTCAACGAATCATAGGTTATTAAGCCCCTAAAAACTTGTTATATTTATTTTTTAAGAGGAAGACACCGACACGAGCTGCCGCCATGATCCTGTAAATAATAGTACCAAAACCTGTTTTGAATAAAAAAGGTAAAATAATTATAGCCAACATTAACTTAAAGAAGAGTCTTTAGAAAATTAATATTGGAGTTTGAAACATGAGTCCAAAGGACCGGAGGAAACTTCCGCGGATTGCCACCGATAATCTCCATTCAACCATCACATTTATAAAAGGTGAAAGTCAAAGTGTTTCTAAGATTGAGTGTCGAATAGTCAACATTAGTCTCGCCGGCCTACAAATGGAAACACAATATCCGATTAAATCAGAGCATGTTTATCTGGGAGTGAATGATTTAGGAAATAACCCGATTGAGATTAAAGGACGAGTTGTTTATTGTGAAAAAATTTCGCCTAAAATGTTTCATGTGGGGATAAGCTTTATTGGTTCCAATTCAGAAATTGAATTGTTTGGTGATGTATTTAAACGCCATACGATTCTGTCAATTCATGTTTAGATAATGGCCAACTATACAACTTTTAATTTCTGCTATCAATCACTGAGTTTGTACCGTTGAAATATTTTGTTTATGTCTGATTATATCTAAAAAAGAAGCAAATTGAAGATCATTAATGGAGAGCACACGAATTTAACCTGCTTTGTTTTGTGTGTTAACTCCAACATATTTCTGAATAGAGTTGCACTGTAATAATCTCAATATAGTGCGCCACGAGCGCACTTTAATATAAAGTGTGCGCAACTGCACAAAAGATGAGGGAAGGCCCCTCGGAGCCGGCTTGCAGGCGCAGGCTTCAAACCACCTAAGGCTGCGTTGGTAAAGAGCCTTTTGTGGTGAGCGTTTAGGAAAAGTCACGGCATAG
>DASQZP010000548.1:0-6532 GCA_035638655.1 Bacteroidales bacterium | reverse complement strand
CATTAAGCTTGGAGAACGTATTGCTATAATGAATAATGGTGAAATTGTACAGATTGGTACTGCAGAACAGATTCTCACCAAACCGGCAAACGATTATGTTACTTCTTTTGTTGAAAATATTGACAGGACAAGCATTATCACAGCACGAACGTTGATGTTTAAACAGGCTGTCAAAGCCCGGCTAAAACATGACGGGCCGGAGATTGTGATGCGAAAAATGAGAGAAGCCGGCGTTAATGTGTTACCAGTTGTGCGTACCAATCAAACCTTTATGGGGTATGTTTATCTTGAAGATGTGTTGAAACTGAAAAAGGAAGGAAAGGAAACCATTCATGATGCTTTGGTTTCTGATGTACCCAGTGTGTATCCTGATGCTACCGTAGGAGATATGCTACCGCTGATTAATGATAATCAGTTTCAGGTTGCAGTGGTTGATGAGCAAAATCACCTGCTCGGACTGGTAACTCAAATTTCTATCATAATTGAAGCTACTGGTCATAACGAAGAAGATATTAATAAATTAATCGAAAAAGCAAATGAATTATGATCGTTTCAGCTATTAGAATTAATGTTGGTGATTACATTGAAACTGCGATTGACTGGTTAACCAATCATTTTGCTGTGTTTTTTGATGTAGTCAGTAAGATCATCGGCGGGGTAATCAGTGGAATGGAAAATGCTTTTCTGTTTTTGCCATTTTGGATTGTTATACTGATTCTTGGCGCACTTGCCTGGTGGAAAGCAGGTAAAGGAATTTCAATTTTTACAGTAATTGGACTATTATTTATATACGGCATGGGATACTGGACGGAAACCATGCAGACGCTTGCTCTTGTGCTGGCTTCTACTGTATTGGCATTGGTTGCCGGCATTCCACTGGGTATATGGGCAGCCAAAAACAGAACAGCGGACAAAATAATCCGTCCGATTATGGACTTTATGCAGACCATGCCGGCTTTTGTTTATCTGATTCCGGCGGTGCTGTTTTTCGGACTTGGAAAGGTCCCGGGCGCATTTGCAACCGTAATATTTGCAATGCCGCCTGCTGTTCGTCTTACCCGGCTTGGGATCCTCCAGGTTCCGGGAGATATTGTAGAGGCTTCCAGGGCTTTTGGTGCTACCCGGCGTCAGTTATTATATAAAGTCCAGTTGCCGCTGGCAACTCCTACTATTCTGGCAGGTGTCAATCAGACTATTATGATGTCACTTTCTATGGTTGTCATCGCGGCAATGATTGCCGCTGGCGGCTTAGGTGGGGTTGTACTGAAAGGTATTACGCAGCTTAAAATCGGTCTTGGTTTTGAAGGTGGAATTGCTGTTGTTATTCTGGCTATTATACTCGACAGAATTACACAGGCCTTTGGATCAGGTGCAGGCGGCGGAGCTGCTTCAAATTAAATCTAATGCAAATCCTTAAAATAAATTTTACTATGAGAATGTTTAGAAAATTATCATTATCACTTGCTGTTTTACTGGCTATCGCAATCTTAATGCCCGGTTGCCAGGGAAGCGGTAAAAAAGGAGAAAAATCTGCCAAAGAAAAGACATTAACAATGGCCTATGTAAACTGGGCTGAAGGTATTGCCATGACTTACCTTACCAAGGCTATCTTTGAAGACCAGGGGTATACAGTAACCTTGAAAAATGCTGATGTAGCACCTGTGTTTGCTGCGCTTGCACGCGGTGATGCAGATGTTTTCATGGATACATGGTTGCCTGTAACCCATAAAACTTATATGGATGAATACGGAGATAAGCTGGAGGTATTGGGCACTAACTACAAAGGTGCAAGAATTGGCCTGGTTGTGCCTACTTATGTGGAAATTAACTCAATCGACCAGATGAACGGTGTTAAGGACAGGTTCAATGGAGACATCGTTGGTATTGATGCCGGTGCCGGTATCATGAAAACAACCGACAAAGCTATCCAGGAATATGACCTTGATTATACGCTTCAGGCTTCCAGTGAAGCTGCCATGGTAGCTTCTCTCAGAAGGCATGTTAAAAATAATGAATGGATTGTGGTTACAGGTTGGGCTCCCCATTATATGTTCGCCCGCTATGACCTCAAATTCCTGGATGACCCAAAAGGTGTATATGGTTCAGAAGAGGTGATTAAAACAACTGCCACAAAAGGATTTTCTGAAAAAGACCCTTATGCAGCAAAGTATTTTGCTAATTTTAGTATGACTGATAAACAGCTGGGCGACCTGATGGGAGTGGTAGCTGATGCCGGAAATGATACCGAAGGTGCTGTTCGTGGCTGGATGAAAAAACACATGGATCTCGTGAATTCATGGTTGCCTAAAAAAGAAGAAATGAGTGAATAATCTTGTTTACTATCAAAAAACTAAAAACCGTCCAGGAATTTTCCCGGACGGTTTTTTTATGCCATACGCTATAATAATAATCAAAAGTTACATCCATTTTTCTTTTCCGTTCGGCATTAGCAATGTAAGATTATTTTGAACTTCTTAATAATTTTTTTATTTTTGGTTAGTTAGATAAAACTAATTAATATAAAATGAGATGCACCAAAAATTTGTCGATATAATTACCCTGCTGATTCATAAAAATGAAAAGATGGAGGATGATCTCATAAACAGTTCGGACCTGAATGGTATAACCCCCAAGCAGTTGGAGGTTGTTGATTTGATTTTTCGTTTTCACAACCCGACCATTACAGAACTTTCCGGTTTTCTCGGAATTACCAAGCCATCAGCTACCGTACTGATTGACCGTCTTTGTGAGAAGAAACTAACAAAAAGAATAAAATCAGATACGGACAGGCGCTCCGCTCATCTGCATCTTACTCAGGAAGGAGAAAAAATTGCTATGTTGCATAAAGACCTGCATACTACATTTGCAAAAAAATTAATGGGTAATCTAAACAGAAATGAGATTCAAAGTTTGTCGGAGATGCTGGAAAAAGCTTTACAGGGCATATCTAATCAAGATTAGCTGATTCTTCTTTAAAATTAGCTATTGCAAACAGATCAGATAATTTGAATCTCAGAGAAAACAGGTTTTAAAAAACCACAAGAAATATGAAAGCGAAAGACCTCAAAAGCAATCGTGAAAGATTGGGATACCAGGAAGGCGTTGTTTCTGTTATCATGAATACACTGCTTTTTGGATTGAAATACTGGGCAGGTATCGTCTCGGGTTCACTGGCACTAATGGCTGATGCCTGGCACACCCTTTCGGATTCTATTAGCTCAATAATGGTAATTATTGGGGTAAAACTTTCTTCTCAGAAAGCCAGCAGGCGGCATCCGTTTGGTTTTGGCCGGTGGGAACAGATAGTGGCTATTTTTATTGCCTTTTTGCTTGGAATTGTGGCTTTTGAATTTCTTCGTGAATCAATAGTAAAACTTGGTGCACGCCAATCCGCTCATTTTGGAATTGTTGCCATCATTGTTACTATTGTTTCCATACTGGTTAAGGAGGGGTTGGCACAATATGCTTTTTTTATCTCAAAAAAAACCGGTAACGAGAGTATAAAAGCCGATGCATGGCATCACAGGAGTGATGCACTGTCATCTGTGGTTGTCCTGGCCGGGATTTTTCTCCGTAATTATTTCTGGTGGATTGATGGTGCACTGGGCATAGTCATTTCAGGAATGCTTTTCTTCGCAGTATTTGATATCACGCGATCAGCCATACGCAAACTGCTTGGAGAACAGCCCAAACCTGAACTGGTGTGGAGGGTTAGTCATATTGCCAATCTTTATTTCAAAGCGGATGTTACTCCGCATCATTTTCATATTCACGACTATGGTAATCATCAGGAACTCACTTTCCACATAAAGGTGGAAGAGTCACTTAGTGTTCGTGAAGCCCATGATCTCGCAAGCAGCGTGGAACAGCAAATCAGGGAAAAACTGGGTATTGAAGCAACCATTCATATTGAGCCTGAAGATGCGGATTGTGAGTAAAAATTGCAGGTATTTAGCAGGTCAATTCATAAGGATTTGTTCTGACAGATATTTTTTTTAGATTTACTTACTGGAAATATGACTGTTATAGTATTGGAATATAATTTTTGTATTCGTTTTTCATTTCTATAGCTGTCCGTGATCAGCTGAACTAACTATAATTTAATACTACCATGATTGAAAAATATACCAAAAGTAATCGCCTTATGTCGCTCGATGCCCTGAGAGGCTTCGATATGTTCTGGATAATGGGAGGGAATACATTGATAATCGGACTTGCAGCACTGACCGGCTGGCCGTTTTTTGACTGGGCTTCAGGTCAGATGGATCATGTTGAATGGAACGGATTTGCATTTTATGACATGATTTTTCCTCTTTTCCTTTTTGTTGCCGGCGTATCAATGCCTTATTCCCTTGAAAAGAGAAAAAGCCGGGGTGATAGTAATGTATCTGTTTACCGTCACATGGTAAAACGTATGGTTATTCTGATATTGCTTGGAATGCTGTACAACGGAGTGCAATGGCTTGATCCCGAAAACATGAGATTTCTGAGTGTGCTTGGTCGTATCGGAACGGCCTGGTTCTTTGCCGCACTGATCGTTTTTCATGCCGGAAAATCATGGCAATGGGTCTGGTTTATTGTCATACTTCTTGGCTATTGGGCAATAATGGCCCTTGTGCCTGTTCCCGAATATGGCGCAGGCGATTATTCCTGGGAGGGTAATTTGGTTGGATATATTGACAGACTTCTTGTGCCAGGTACCTTATATGAGAAGAATTACTTTGATCCGGAAGGTTTGCTCTCTCTCATTCCTGCTGTTGGCACAGCTCTTATGGGAGCCCTTACCGGAGAATTTCTTAAATCGGGATGGTTTAAATCCAAACCGGTTTATAAAGGATTAACGCTGCTGCTGGCGGGAATGCTGGCCCTGATTATTGGTCATTTTTGGGGATATGCTTTCCCTGTTAATAAAAAACTTTGGACCAGTTCATATGTGCTTGTAGCCGGGGGATGGAGCCTTATTTTACTAGGTGTTTTTTATCTTGTAATTGATGTGTGGGGATTTCGGAAATGGGCTTTTTTCTTTACGGTAATCGGATTGAATTCAATTGTTAGCTATTTGATGCAACCCGCCATGTGTATGAATTGTATAAAGGATTTCTTTTTTCATGGCATCATAGAGATCATGCCGGATAATTTACAACTGCTTGTGGATGGAATAGCTTATGTATCAGTTTGCTGGGTGTTTTTATATATCTTGTACAGAAAGAAAATATTTCTTAAGGTATAATATTTATAATCTGTTGAATAAAATACAGGTTCCGATTATAAAATGACCTGTTCGAAACTGATATTTATTAAATAATTATTTTTATGTCTCCGTTATTACTTCTTATTATCCTGTTGGTAGCAGTATTTGTGTTGCTTTTTCTGGTTTTGAAAGTTAAGATTCATGCTTTTATCTCATTGTTACTGGTTAGTATTCTTACCGGATTGCTTGCAGGAATGTCTCCCTCAGTGGTACTGGAAAGTATACAGAAAGGAATGGGTGGCACCCTGGGTTTTATCGCCGTTGTAGTGGGACTGGGAGCAATTTTCGGAAAAATTCTTGAAGCATCGGGTGGTGCAGAAGCGCTGGCTATACATTTGATTGGTAAGTTTGGTGAAAAAAAGGCCCCCTGGGCACTAAGTCTTACTGGATTTATAATTGCTATCCCTGTTTTTTTTGATGTGGGATTTATAATACTGGTACCTATTATATATGCTTTAGCAGGAAAAACAAAAAAGAGTCTGTTATATTATGCCATACCTCTTTTGGCCGGACTTGCAGCTACACATAGTTTTATACCACCCACACCAGGTCCGGTCGCGGTGGCAGATATTCTTGGAGCAAACCTTGGCTGGGTAATACTATTTGGATTTATTATCGGGATTCCGGTGGTTATTTTGGCCGGGCCGGTTTTTGCCCGGTACATTGGCAAAAGGATAAATGCTCAGATACCTGATGAACATCTAAATACAGGTATGAAAAATATCAGGCAGGAAAATTATCCGGGCTTTGGACTGATTGTTCTTATAATTGGTGTGCCACTGGTTCTTATCCTGCTCAATACATTTACCGGTATTCTTGTTGACAAGAAAATAATTAACCAGGGACTGATACCTGAAACCATCAAGTTTATTGGCCATCCTTTTTCAGCCCTGATTATTGCCACCTTACTCGCACTTTATTTACTGGGTATACGCAGGGGATTCTCGCGAAAACAACTGCTTGATCTGAGCAATGCTTCATTGGCTCCGGCCGGATTGATTATTCTCGTTACCGGAGCTGGTGGAGTACTGAAGCAGGTACTTATAGACAGCGGCATGGGAAATACGCTCGCTGGTACTGTTGCAGACCTTGGTATAAATCCAGTCTTGCTGGGATGGTTGATTGCTGCTGTTGTTAGAGTGACACAGGGGTCATCTACCGTGGCCATGATTACTTCTGCAGGCATAATGGCCCCCGTCCTTCAGTCTTTTAATCTTGCTGCCCCGGGTGTTGCACTGGTAGTCATTGCTATTGCTTCAGGTGCAACGGTACTCTCCCATG
>DASQZP010000547.1:0-3366 GCA_035638655.1 Bacteroidales bacterium | reverse complement strand
TGTTATGCGGCGGACGGGAGGAGAGTTTGAGTTTGAGTTGTGAGTAGAGTAAGTTTGGAGTTGTAAAGAGGCATTGTGGGAGTGGAGTAACAAGGAAAGTAACAAGGTGACATAGAGACAAGGTGACAGAGGAGCTTTATGTTTCAACCGGATGATGTTGGCTGCGACTAAACTCCTAAACTCCTAAACTCCTAAACTCCTAAACTCCTAAACTTCTCAACTCTTCAACTCCTCAACCACCCCTCTACCTCCTCTATATCCTCTTCATCCTCTATATCCTCTTCATCTTCTACCTCCTCTTCATCCTCTCCAACTACTCCCCTCCGCCACAGCCGCATCCTCCGCAACCGCAGCCGCCGGACAGTACACTGTTGTCTCCGGTTTCTGATTTATAAGTACTGCAGCCACGCAGAGAGGGCTCTTTCTTAAAAAACAGTTTGATGGATAAAAAGGCAAATGACAATACCATTAATATAAGTGCTATTAAAAAGACTTGTAACATAATTTTATAAGAGTTAAATACAGATTTATACTATTTAATGTCTGTCAATAAATTGAAGTGTCTGGATCAGAATGTTCGAGAACAAGGCGTACAAAAATTTTAATCCGCAGTATACTAATGTATATGAGGAATTAAAATTTTTGTAATAACGCAGTTATCGGACATTATGGACAGACACTATTTAAACAAGACAAAAATATGCTAAAATCTAATAAGATGGTGGTAATTTGCTTAAAAATAATGGATAAACAGGGAAGAGAAGTCCGGTTTACGGACAGGCTTGTGTGATGGGATAGCATTCAAACAGATAACCCTTCCTGCAGGAGTTGGCAGCAAACAACTAAATAAACAATTTCTTTTAAACTTCTTCTTCCAAAAACTTTTTGTATTTTATAGGTTTATTTTAAAACTGTAACTATGGATACACTTTGGGGCATTGACATGGGCGGAACAAAAACCGAGGGGGTAGTGATTGTCAGAAAGACTCGCACTGTCATTGTAAGAAAGCGAATTGAGACTCAATCGGAGATGGGATATGATCACATACTCAACCGTATTGATATACTTGTAAAAGAAATGATCAGTCAGTCAGGCGTTGTGCCGGACCAAATTGGTTTTGGAACACCCGGTACACTGGATCCTGCCACGGGTCATATCAAAAACAGCAATACAACCTGTTTGAATGGAAAGCCACTGCAAGAGGATCTGGAAAAGAAACTCGGCGTAAAAGTAAAAATTGCCAATGATGCCAATTGTTTGACCCTGGCAGAATATCATATGGGTGTTATTCCTACACTTTCAGATGATCCTGGAACAGTATTCGGAATCATCCTGGGTACAGGAGTGGGAGGAGGCATTGTGGTGAACGGACAGGTGTTGTATGGCCATCATGGTATTGGAGGTGAGTGGGGACATAATTTCCTGGATGCCTCCGGAGGTCAATGCTATTGTGGGAAAACCGGCTGTGTGGAGACCATTATATCCGGCCCTGCACTGGAAAAGTATTATGCCGGCCTGACCGGAGAACCCCGGTCTCTCAGGGAAATTTATCAATTATATCAGTCAGCAGAGGATCCTGCTGCGGCAGAAACCATTGAACGACTGCTTTATTTCTTTGGTAAAGCGGTTGCTGCGGTGATAAATATTATTGATCCGTCGTATGTTATCATTGGAGGAGGGGTAGGGAATATTGCCGCATTGTATGAAAAGGGAGCCGGTTATATCAAACCTTTTATATTTAATGACCGTGTTTCAACAAAAATAGTAAAACCTGTACTGGGAGACAGTGCCGGTGTCTTTGGCGCTGCCATGTTATTTGGATAAAAAAACCAGTTACAGAGTTTCTCTGCAACTGGTTTTTGTTGCTCTGCCAGGGCTCGAACCTGGACTCTTCTGATCCAGAATCAGACGTGTTGCCAATTACACCACAGAGCAATTTTTTAAGATGGTGCAAAAGTAATATTTTTTATCTTTTCTGTAAATAAATTTATTTATTTTTTATGCCTTATAAACTGTTTTAGGTTTTAAGGACACATTTTCCGGCATTATACTTATTTACCTGAATTCTGTATTTTAGCCCATGTATCACGCAGGGGCACCGTACGGTTAAATACAGGTTTTACTGCTGTACTGTCCGGATCCAGGCAAAAATAGCCTATGCGTTCAAACTGAAACTTATCGCCTTCTTTAGCTTTTTTTACATAAGGTTCAATGTATCCGGTTATTATTTTTAATGATTCAGGATTCAGAAAATCTTTAAAATCCTGACCTTCTTCAAGGTCATCAGGTTCTTCTTTAACAAACAGACGGTCATACAGTCTTACTTCTGCTTCAACAGCATGTTTGGCAGATACCCAGTGAATGGTGCCTTTCACCTTACGTCCGTCGGGTGAATTTCCTCCCCTGGTTTCGGGATCATAGGTACAGATCAGTTCAGTGATATTACCCTGATCATCTTTGATTACTTCCTGGCAGGTAATAAAATAACAATACCTGAGGCGTACTTCCCGGCCGGGTGCCAGGCGGAAGAATTTCCGTGGCGGATCTTCCATGAAATCATTACGCTCAATATATAATTCCCTGCTGAATGGTACTTTTCGACTGCCCATGCTTTCATCCTCGGGATTATTTACGGCATCCAGTTCTTCTTCTTTTCCTTCGGGATAATTCTGAATGGTTACTTTGAGAGGATCGAGAACTCCCAGTATTCTGAATGCCTTTTTGTTCAGGTCTTCACGGATACTATGCTCCAGTAAGGCAGTATCGATAAGGTTATCCCGTTTGGCTACGCCCACCCGGTCGGCAAAATTCCTGATAGATTCCGGCGTGTATCCCCTTCTGCGGAAACCGGAAATAGTTGGCATCCGCGGATCGTCCCAGCCATGTACATACTTCTCTTGCACCAGCTGCAGTAATTTCCGCTTGCTCATCACCGTATAGCTCAGGTTCAGCCGGGCAAATTCCACCTGGCGGGGACGGTCGTTGTCATCGGCAATCTGGTCGAGAAACCAGTTGTAAAGTGGCCGGTGGACTTCAAATTCCAGGGTACAGACAGAATGCGTAATCCCTTCAATATAATCGCTTTGTCCGTGTGCAAAATCATACATGGGATAAATGCACCATTTGTCGCCTGTACGGTGGTGGTGGAAATATTTAATACGGTACATGATGGGATCACGCATGTGCATGTTGGGTGAAGCCATGTCAATTTTAGCCCTTAGTAAGCGGGAACCTTCCGGAAATTCTCCTGCCCGCATCCTGCGGAACAAATCCAGGTTTTCTTCAACCGGACGATTCCTGTAAGGACTTTCCTTTCCGGGTCGGGTAGGAGTACCTTTTTGTTCAGCAATCTCCTCTGGCGAAAG
>DASQZP010000546.1:0-26380 GCA_035638655.1 Bacteroidales bacterium | reverse complement strand
CCAGCCGTCAGCGCTGTATACGAGCATGCGTACAAGTGATTCTATTCAAAAACATGAATCCTATTTTCATGCTGAACTAAAAAGAATAAAAAAATTGATGGACAAACTGGAGGAAGGGAAGAAGATTTTTGTGATTTTGGATGAAATCCTGAAAGGGACCAATACAACCGACAAGCAACAAGGATCCAGGGCAGTGCTAAAAAAGCTGGTTCATCTCAACGCCTCAGGAATTATTGCTACCCATGATCTAAGTCTGGGTGAAACTGAAGATGAAATGCCTGATAAGATATCAAACCAGTGTTTTGAAATAGAAATTGAAGGCGAAAATATCAGGTTTGATTATAAATTGTATCCCGGCATCACTAAAAAGATGAATGCCAGCCTATTGTTGAGAGAAATGGGGCTAATCTGAACATTTTAAAGAGCTTTCAACCACCAGCGAAAAATTATCAACAACCTTACTGAAATAAACCTGCATTCCTGATAAGCTGAAAAGCACTCAAATAAATCGTTGTAGCCCATTATGTAAGCTATCTGTATCTTACCGGAATCGGCTTTGTTAATAAAGATTGTTCCCTCATCAATATTCTTTTCTTTATATTTGTGCAAACTTTTTACAAGACTATGACAGCAGTGTATTCAGAAGACTCCATCAGGACGCTTGACTGGAAGGAGCATATCAGGAAACGTCCCGGAATGTACATAGGAAAACTTGGCGACGGTGCTTCGCAGGATGACGGAATTTATATTCTCATCAAAGAAGTACTGGATAATTCCATCGATGAATATATGATGGGATTCGGCAAAAAAATTGACATTACTATTACTGAGCGCACTGTAAAAGTAAGGGATTACGGAAGGGGAATCCCACTGACTAAGGTAATAGATGTGGCCTCAAAAATGAATACCGGTGCCAAATATGATTCCAAGGTATTTAAGAAATCTGTCGGACTGAACGGAGTGGGTATCAAGGCGGTAAATGCACTTTCTTCCAGCTTTACAATTCATGCCTACAGGGAGGGGAAAGTAAAAGCTGTTGAATTTACTGAAGGGGCCATCGTCAATAATTATGATGAAAGTTCTACCCAGGAACCAAACGGAACGATGGTGTCGTTTGTTCCGGATGAGAAACTGTTTGGGAATTACCATTTTATACAGGAATATGTAGATACACTTATTAAAAACTACGTATACCTGAATGCCGGTTTAATTGTTTATTTTAACGGTGAGAAATTTGTCTCCAAAAACGGATTACTTGATCTGCTGGAAGAAAACATGGAAAATGAGCCGCTCTATCCAATTATCCATTTGAAGGGCGAGGATATTGAACTAGCCATGACTCATGGCACCCAGTACGGAGAAGATTACAGGAGTTTCGTAAACGGACAAAATACAACACAGGGTGGTACACACCTTATAGCGCTCAGAGAGTCGATAGTAAAGACCATCAGGGAGTTTTACCGCAAAGATTTTGATGCTTCGGACATAAGAGCTTCAATTATTGCTGCATTCAGTATAAAAGTTGAAGAACCGGTTTTTGAATCACAAACAAAAACCAAACTCGGATCAAAGGATATTGGCCCCAAAGGCCCGTCAATAAGAAATTTTATCGGTGATTTTGTAAAGACAAACCTGGATAATTACCTGCATAAACACCCGGATACTGCCGAGATTCTTTTGAAGAAAATCCTGGATTCAGAAAAAGAAAGAAAGGCAATTTCGGGCATCAAGAAAATTGCAAGAGAAAGGGCCAAAAAAGCCAATTTGCATAACCGGAAACTGAGAGACTGTCGTGTCCACTATAATTCCAATGACGATAACAGGCTGGATACTACCATCTTCATTACTGAAGGAGATTCTGCAAGTGGCTCTATTACAAAATCCAGAAATGTTAATACTCAGGCTGTTTTCAGTTTAAAAGGGAAACCGCTCAACACCTATGGGTTGACTAAAAAAATTGTATACGAAAATGAAGAGTTCAACTTGTTGCAGGCGGCGCTGAATATTGAAGAGGAACTGGATAACCTTCGTTATAACAATGTGGTGATTGCCACAGATGCAGATGTAGATGGCATGCATATCCGTCTGCTCCTTATCACTTTCTTCCTTCAGTTTTTTCCCGACCTGATTAAGAAAGGGCATCTGTATATCTTACAAACCCCCTTATTCAGGGTGAGAAATAAGCAAAAAACATTTTATTGTTATTCCGATGAGGAGAGAGAAAAAGCCCTTAAATCACTTGGAGCCAATCCGGAGATAACCCGGTTTAAGGGGCTTGGTGAAATATCCCCCGATGAATTCAAGCATTTCATAGGGAAGGACATACGCCTTGATCCTGTAAGGATTAAACGTGATGACGTGATTGCTGATCTGCTCAGTTTCTACATGGGTAAGAACACTCCGGAAAGGCAGGATTTCATTATTGATAACCTCAGAATTGAGGAGGATATTGTTGAGACTGTTGAACCCTGAAAAGAGATAAGCAAATTAACAAACAATACCGTGACAGATGGAACATAAGGTTTGTCTGACACGAAACTGGTAAATAAAATATAGGCAAAACACAGTAGTTAGGAGAAGTAACAATGGCAAATGAAGAAGGTTTTGACAAGAATGAGCTGAACAAACCTGAAGGTTCCAACGGGGAAGAAAGACCTGTACCTGATACAGGATCGGGCGGAACCAGTGATCATTTGCAAAAAATGATCAATCTTTCGGGGATGTACCAGGACTGGTTTCTGGATTATGCCAGTTATGTGATCCTTGAACGGGCTGTCCCCAATCTTGATGACGGCTTAAAACCCGTTCAGCGTCGTATTTTGCATGCCATGAAAAGGCTTGATGATGGCCGGTATAACAAAGTGGCCAATATTATTGGTCATACCATGCAGTTCCATCCTCATGGCGATGCCTCTATTGGCGATGCCCTGGTACAGCTTGGTCAGAAAGATCTTCTTATCGACACCCAGGGGAACTGGGGAAATAACCTCACCGGTGACAGCGCTGCTGCACCCAGGTATATTGAAGCCCGTCTTTCGAAATTTGCACTTGACGTTGTATTCAATCCCAAAACCACCGAATGGAAACTCTCCTACGACGGACGAAATAAAGAGCCCGTTACATTGCCTGTAAAATTCCCGTTATTGCTGGCTCAGGGTGTTGAAGGTATTGCAGTTGGACTGGCCTCAAAGATCCTTCCACATAATTTCAACGAACTTATTGATGCCTCCATAGCCTATTTAAAAGGTGAATCTTTTGAATTATATCCTGATTTTCCTTCCGGTGGATTCGCTGATTTTTCCCGTTACAATGATGGTCTCCGCGGCGGTGTAGTAAGGGTAAGATCAAAGATCACCAAACTGGATAAAAAAACCCTTATCATTTCTGAAATTCCCTATGGGAAAACTACTGTTTCAGTAATTGATTCGATCATCAAGGCCAATGAAAAAGGAAAGATCAAAATACGTAAGATCGATGACAATACCGCTGAGCATGTTGAAATTCAAGTGCACCTGGGCCCGGGTGTTTCTCCGGATAAAACAATTGATGCCCTGTATGCCTTCACCGATTGTGAGGTACCCATATCACCAAACTGTTGTGTGATTGAGAATGATACCCCCAGATTTTTGGGTGTCAGTGAATTGCTGAAACTCTCATCGGACAAAACACTGAGTCTCCTCCAACTAGAACTTCAGATCAAACTCAATGAGCTCCAGGAACAATGGCACATGTCATCACTGGAAAAGATCTTCATTGAAAACAGGATATACCGGGACATTGAAGAATGTGAAACCTGGGAAGCAGTGATCGAAGCAATTGACAAAGGACTTGATCCGTTCAAAAAACTATTACTCAGAGAAGTTACACAGGAAGATATTATCAAACTGACTGAGATCAAGATCAAACGAATATCGAAATTTGATACCAAAAAGGCTGATGAGCTGATCAAAGGAATTGAAAAAGAAATCAAAGAGGTAAAATATAATCTTGATCACATAGTAGATTTCACCATCACATATTTTGAGGGAATAAAGAAAAAACATGGTAAGGGCAGGGAAAGACATACAGAGATCCGTAGTTTCGAGATGATTGAAGCGACCAAGGTTGTAGTCGCCAACGAGAAACTATACGTCAACCGCCAGGAAGGATTTATTGGTACCTCACTCAAAAAGGATGAATATGTTTGTGATTGTTCTGATATTGATGATATTATCATTTTCAGGTCTGACGGTACTTATCTGATCACCAAAGTCAGTGAGAAGTCATTTGTCGGTAAAGATATTATTCATGTGGCTGTATTTAAGCGAAATGACAGTCGTACCATTTACAACATTGTATACCGTGACGGTAAGAACGGCAATATAATGATGAAGCGAACAGCAGTTAAAGGAATTACCCGTGACAAGGAATACAACATAACTAAAGGTACGCCTGATTCAAAAATCTTGTATTTCAGTGCTAATCCGAACGGAGAAGCTGAAGTTATTAAAGTATATCTTAAACCCAGACCGCGACTCAAAAATATAGTGCTGGAAATTGATTTTGGTGATTTGGTTATTAAAGGGCGTAATTCCATGGGAAATATTCTTACCAAATATGCTATCCATAAGATTGTGCTGAAAGAAAAAGGAGCCTCTACCCTGGGCGGCAGAAAAATATGGTTTGATGAGGATGTACTCAGACTGAATGCTGACAAACGCGGACGTTACCTCGGTGAATTCCATGGCAATGACAAACTGCTGGTTGTTACTAAATCGGGTACATACAGATTAACATCCTATGATTTAAGTAACCATTTTGAAAATGACCTGCTAATTCTTGAGAAGTATGATTCCAACAAGGTATTTACAGTAGTTTATTATGATGCTGATCAGAAATATTATTATATAAAACGTTTCAACCCTGAGCCGGGAGAGAAACCTGTCAGTTTTACCGGAGATAATCCCGAATCGAAGTTAAAACTTATCACATCAGTAAAATACCCGCGTATTGAGCTTAGTTACGGAGGACGTAACCAGCATCGCAGTAATGATATAATTGATGTAGATGAATTCATTGCCGTTAAAGGATCCAAAGCAAGAGGTAAGCGATTAACAACTTTTGAAATTGATGAGATTAAGGAAATTGAACCAGCCCAGGCAGAAGAACCGGATGAACCTGTAGAAACTCCAGAAGACAATGAAACTGAAACATCGACCACGCAATATGAAAATAATGAGACCAATGAAAATGAAGAAATAAACAAAGACGGGTCTCCTGTAAAAAAAATCGTACCACCAGATGATAAATCCCAGATGAAATTCGACTGGTAATCATAAACATTCAAAGAAATTGCATGCGATGAGGATTTTTCTGATTGGTTTTATGGGTAGCGGAAAAACCACGGCTGGTAAAAAGCTTGCCAAAAAAGCCGGGTTCAGCTTCCTTGACATGGATAAAGAGATTGAGAAGAAACACAACTTGAAAGTTGGACAGATCTTTGAAGAACGAGGAGAAGAAATATTCAGGCAATTTGAACGGGATATGTTGCATGAAATCACGGTAAAGGATGACATGGTTGTATCAACGGGAGGTGGTGTACCCTGTTATTATGACAACATGGAATTTATGAACAATAATGGAATTACTGTTTATCTTCGTCTTGATCCATCGTCACTGGTAAAACGACTGGAAGAAGCAAAAACTGACAGGCCTCTGATAAAAGACAGGAATCATCAACAACTTATAGAATACGTCACCAGTAAACTGGCCGAGCGGGAAGAATACTACAATCAGGCATCGCATGTTATTGATGCCAGAAATCTGAAAATCAGCACTCTTTTAGAGCTGCTGCGATGAATTACTTCTGAATTATCTGTCAGGATCAGAAGTGTTTTTGCCACACTTTCACCCTGGAGAATTACAATAGCCCCCGGCATAATAAGAGATCAGCACAACAGAAACTGAGTCAATAAGCTGACTGGGTTGATCTATGTTTTACTTTCCGCAATAAAAAAAGCTACATTCATCACTGAAATACCTTCATGTTTCAAAAAGTTATGAAAATATTATTGAATAACAGGTGATTGGCTTATATTTACAGGGAAAGAGCATGTAATTTTCAAAACAAATATGAATAATAATTGTTCTGAAAAAAGATAAACTGCACACTCCGGAATAGAGGGATTTTAAAAAATTAATATGCAGGAAAATATAAAATGAATTTCAAAAACGATATATTCATTTCCTATAAAAGTTCTGAGGATTCCTTCAGCGATGTTTCAAAAGCATGGATGAACGCTTTCATTTATTATCTTGAAATTTTGTTAAAGAAGTTATTAGATACTTCACCCAGAATTATAATTAGTGACAACTTAACCCATTCAGACAGACTCAAAATACTATCAGAAACAGCAATCTTTATACCAGTACTTTCTTTTGAAACACTTGAATCAGAAGCTTACAAAGAGGAGTTAGATGCTATTGAAAAAGTATTGTCAGGAACGGGTGAAAAAATTTCACACACCCTAAGGCTTATACCCGTTCTAAGAAGCTGCATTTCCATCGAACAGTTACCTTCTTTCATGAGAGAAAGCAAATATTTTGATTTTTGCAAAATTGCTCCTGACACAGAGTCTTTTAAAAGAAACACAATAAGAAACCAGTCGGAAACAGGGGAAGAATACTGGGCCCGAATGATTGAACTGGCATATAGTATTAAGGGATGTTTGGATGTACTTAAGAAAAACGAGCAGAATTCAGTATATTCTGAAGAAAGGAACCACGTATACCTGGCTAATACATCTTTTGATCAGCAACATCACAGAGAACAGATAAAACATGAACTTGAACAGATGCAGTTTTCAGTGCTACCAGATACGGTGCTTTCAAATAACGGTGAAAAAGCTGAAAAGCAGGTGCGAACAATGATTGAAAAATGTTTTCTGTCCATTCATATTATAGGAGAAACCTACGGAAAATTTCTTGAAGGATCAGATTATTCTGCAATAGATATCCAAAACCGTGTGGCATCAAGGTATCAGAAAGAACGATTTAACCTGAACGGTAATGCTCCCGGCTCATTTTCAAGAATTATCTGGATGTCTCCGGAGATGAAACCAGATGAAGAAAAGCAAGCATCTTATATTGAACAACTTAAAAAAGATAAGGACATTTCATCAAGTGCTGAGATCATGCAAATACCTTTTGGAATGTTGAAAAGTATGATCCACAAAAAGGTAAAAGAATACAGGGAGAAAGAAAAGTTTGAAAATACAAATGACACCAACCCCAAAAGTGTTTATATGCTCTATGAAAAAAAACATGAGGAAAAAATCAGGCCATTTACAGAATGGTTTATCAAAAACGAATATAAACTCCTGAAATCCATATACAATACCGAACACTTTAGACCTTTAAAAATCCATCGGCAGAATCTTACCAATTGTGATGTGGCCTTTGTTTATTTTCCTTCAGGAAATCTGCAATGGATCAAAAGCATTATGCAGGATATTATTAAAACAGACGGATACAGGCATTACTCTAAAAAGCCTGCAAGAAAAATTATATGTACCAACAGCGCTAAAGCCCTTCCTGCGAATTACCTGACAGAGGACATGACTATCATTGAATCAGAGACGTTTGATGCTGATGCCCTGGGTAATGCAATATTAAAATAAGATTACTATGCCGGTAACCAATACAAAAATATCAGACAAAAATGTCTCAACATCAGCCATAAAAGGAACTAATCCGTTTCCGGGTTTGCGACCTTTCAGCACTACGGAAGCACACCTGTTTTTTGGCCGTGATGAAGAAGGAGATACTGTCAGAGAAAGATTATTAAAAAACAGAATTGTTATAATTTCAGGCAATTCCGGAAGCGGCAAAACATCCCTGGTGAATGCTGGAGTAATTCCCGGATTATTTAAAGGAGATAAAGAAATTACAACCAGACAGTGGAGAATCATTACCTCCAGACCCGGAAATGCCCCAATAGCAAATCTAGCAAGGGAACTTTCCGTAAGTGCCAAAGATGAGCAAACAAACGAAGAATTAAGGATCCAAACCTCAATCAATAAAGCCATACTTAACCGCACTTCTTTTGGATTAATCGAGGTAATAAAGCAATTAAAGTTAAGCGCAAACGAGCGGCTACTTTTGGTAATTGACCAGTTTGAAGAACTATTCAGGTACAAAAAGAGCAAGACTGCTGAACCTGAAAGGAGTTATGAATCGGATGCCTATGTAAGCCTGTTGACTAATGCAATGATTAGCAGGGATATACCTGTTTATTTGATTATCAATATCAGATCAGAATATACCGGCAGGTGCAGCCAGTATGAGCAGCTGTCAGAATTAATGAATAAGAGCAGTTATCTGTTAAAACTGCCTGACAGGAATGAATGCCGAGAAGTTATTCTTGGACCGGTAGCAGTGGTTGGAGGAAGTGTGGAAAAACAATTTATTCAAAAGATATTGAATGACATTGTCAAACTCCCCGACCAACTCCCGATCATGCAGCATGCACTGCTAAGAACCTGGGAACATCACTTCCAGAAAAAAGATATAAAAACACCTTTGTCTGTTAGCGATTATGACGCTACCGGTGGGGTTCAGAATGCTTTATCTATTCATGCCAATGAAGCTTTCCGGGAGTTGGATGAGAAGGGCAGAAGAATTTGTGAGAAACTATTTAAAACCATCACCGAAAAGGGAGAAGACAGTCTGGGTGTTCGTCGTCCTTCAACAGTGCGTGAAATAGCCTCCATTGCAGGAGTAACAGCAAAAGAAGTCCTTGAAGTGGTGGAAATATTCAGGTCATCAGGACGTTCTTTTCTGACGCCCGCATCACCTGATCCTATTGATGCAGAAAGCATTATCGATATTACACATGAAAGTCTGATCCGTAACTGGGAACAACTGGGGAAGTGGGTTGATGAAGAAGCGACTTCTGTACAAATGTATTCCCGGCTTGCTGAAAAATCTGCTTTATACCAGACAGGCAAAACCAGTCTGCTTATACCGCCACTTTTACATCTCGCAATTTCCTGGCGTGAGAAAGAGAAACCAACCCTGCCATGGGCCAGGCGTTTTAATCCTGCATTTGAACGCTCAATGGTTTACCTGAAAACCAGTGAAGAAGAATATCTGCAACAGGAAGAAGAAGAAAGGCTGATAAAAGAAAAGAAAATCAGGAGAAACCAGCGAAATGCGGTTTTGCTTGGTGCTGTTGCTATAACAGCGTTGATTTTAATGATACTTGCCGGTATGAAGACGACCTCGGCACTTAAACAACGTAATGCTTTGCATAAACAAATAGCAACCTTACAGTCTGAAAAAGAAGATGCTGAGCAACGTGCAAAAGAAGCTGTCCGCCAACAGGAAATTGCCAAAAAAGCGCTGGTAGAAGCCGAACTACAAAAAATCGTGGCCGAGAAGCAGACTGAAATATCCGATGTGCAGTTAAACCAGGCACAACAGAATGCAGAGGAAGCAATGCTAAAACAGGAACAGGCAAGCCAGAATATTGAAGAACTTGAACAACAAAAACAACAGGCCCTGCAAACAGCGGCTATGGCAAACAGACAATCACAAATTGCTGATCAGAAGAGCCAGGAGGCTTATAAAAGAAGAATGATAGCCCTGGCACAAACCATGGCCGTAAAATCAATACAGATAAACAATGATGACCAACTTAAGGGCCTTGTTGCTTATCAGGCTTACCTGTTCAATGAACAATATAATGGTCCGGAATTCTTACCTGAAATGTATCAAAGCATGTATACTTCTCTACAAGCTTTAAATCCCGAAATATATGCTCCATTAAAAGGACCCCGGGGTGCAGTTAATGCATTGGTTTTTGCACCTGACAGACGTATTTTATACAGTACAGGCGGTGACGGTAATCTTTACAGATGGGACCTTACAGGCTCACATCCGGTAAGAACAACATTGATCTCTAATGCCTTCATCAACCGTTCCCTGGCTATTAGCAACAACAATAAATGGCTGGCATGTGGAACAGCCAATTCAATCATCCAGCTATTTGATCTTTCTTCAGGTAGCAAATCACCCATTGTATTACAGGGACATAATGGTATTGTTGGTTCCCTTGTATTTACCCCCGATAATCAATTTTTGATTTCTGTGTGTACTGATGATCGATCGGTACGTATCTGGAGACTGTCTGATCAGAGCAGCACGGTAATCGCCACAACAGAGTCACGGGTGCGTTCAATTGATGTTTCACCCAACGGAAATATTATTGCAGGAGGAACGGAAGAGGGGTCAATTCTCCTTTGGGACAGAAATAACAACAATTTGCAACAAACGTTTGCCAATGATGCAGGCAATTCATTTTATACCGTAACATTCAGCCATGACGGGCGATATCTTGCTGCCGGAGATAAACGTGGCCATGTAGACATATGGAATCTTGCTTCGGGTAAAAAGTTGTATGAATTATCAGGACAGAGTGCCCGCATAATGGATGTGAAATTCAGTCCTGATAACTCACTTATTGCTGCATGCAGCTACGACGGAACGGTAGCTATCCGGAAAATGGATCAATTATCAGGATCTCCAATCATCCTGAATGAACATCATTCCTGGGTACTTGCTGTTGCCTTTAGCCCGGATGGATCTTTGCTGGCCTCCTCTAGTGACAAGGGAGAAAAGATTTTGCTTTCTCCTTCAAGTCCGGAAAAAATGGCCGATTATTTCTGCAATAATCTTTCCCGTAATATGACCCGCTCAGAATGGTCAACCTATGTTGCCCCCGACATACCCTATGAAAAAACCTGTAAAAACCTAAGTAGTATTGAGAATGAAAGTAATACTCCATAGAGACATAAAGTGGATCCTGTTAAGCATAATTTTGTTACTGATTCCGGCAGTCCGGGCCTTTAGTCAGGAAAATTGTGCTGATACACTCAGAAAAGCCCAGAAGCTATACGAACAGGGTATTATTGAGGAGATCCCTCCTCTCATAAAACCATGCCTGGAAGAAGGTTTCAATCGTTCGGATAAAATCAAAGCGTATAAGTTGTTGATTATGTCTTATATTTTTGATGATAATCAAACCAGTGCCGAAAAAACAATGCTCAGTTTCCTGAAAGATTTTCCGGAATACGAAACCAAACCTGATGATCCTGTTGAATTTGTATATCTGTTTAATTCATATAAAATAATTCCGGTATGGTCCCTTGGAGTGTCCGGCGGACCAGGAATCAGCATGGTACATATTATCGAAAGTTATGGAACTCAAAATCTGAATGCCGTTTCAACAAATTATAACCCCCACCGACCAGGATTTAATGCAGGAATTGATTTGCATATTTATCTGAAAGAATCATTTGAGCTCAATACAGGTATTCGAATCACTAATTATCATTTTTCCGGAAATGACAATAGTTATGATTTTCTGGAACGTCATTATGAAGAAAACCAATTGTATCTTCAATTACCTGTTACTGTCTCCTACGAGTTTGATAAAAACAATAAAATAAACCCCTATCTGGAAGCCGGAATTGTTACGGGCTGGTTAATAAAAGACGTTGCAAAATTTAATAATCATTACACGGACAATAGTCATTTAGATGTAACCGGCCCTGAGTATCAGATAAAAAAGCAAAGAAAAAGTATTGTTCCTGAAGCTATTGCAGGTGTTGGTCTTAGATATAATCTGCCTGCAGGGTATTTCGTTTTTGGTATTTATTATCATGTTGGATTACTAAATCAGGTAGTAGCCTCATCGCGTATTACTCCTGATTCAGAAACCCTTTTTAAATACTACCATATAGATGACAATTTCAGTATCAATAACCTGAATGTGAGATTTGGTTATGTATTACCCTTTTATAAAGCGAGAAAAGAAAATTAGGGATTATGATACGCAATCATAAATATTATAAAATGTCAGAAAGCAGGAAAAATTTAAATGCCAGTCTGTCATGGCTAATCGTGACAGTATTTTCATTGTTCTTAATAACTGGTTGTGAAAAAGGGAATACTATAAGTGAAGCTCAGTCGGAATCATTCATAAAATTTTTTGGTGGTTCATATTATGATATTGCCAATTATGCCATACAAACTCCTGACGGAGGATACATATTCACCGGTACAACTACTAATGTAAAGGGTGGCTCACCTCTTGATACTGATATTTTACTGGAAAAAACAGATAAATACGGAAATGCGCGCTGGAAAATTAAGAAATTCGGAAATAAATTTGATGACCAGGGAAATTGCATAGCAGCAGCACCCGACGGTGGATATTACATTATTGGAACATCTACAGATACAACAAGTATATCCAATACACCACAAACTAATATGATATTGCTTAAGGTGGATGCTAATGGCAATATGAAATGGGAGCAAACTTACGGAGGGATTGACAATGATGGTGGCAATAACATACAGGTAATGGATGGTGGTGACCTGATACTGGCAGGATATACCAGTAGTTACGGGAATGGCGGAAGAGATGCCTGGCTGGTAAAAACCGATAAGGATGGAAATATGATTTGGTCAGAAACTTATGGAGGCAAAGAGGATGATGAGGCTGATTTTGTTCAGCAAACTCAGGATGGATTTATCTTTACCGGCAGTACCAAAAGCTTTCCATCTGTTTCAGATCATTCAAATGTTTTTATTGTGAAAACAAATTCACTGGGGAAGGCCACCCAACAAATTGCCCCCGGAGGGGATGGAAATGATAAAGGAACCTGTATCCGCGCAGATGGTAATGGTGGTTTTTATTACCTGGCAACATCAGAAAGTAAGGATCAAAATGTCTCGCAAATAATACTTAGCCATATACAATCTCAGATTAATATTACCTCGTGGACAGCAAATTTTGGTGAATCTGAATTCTTCGCTGCCGGTAATTTTCAGGTTATGGAAAACGGAGATTTCATTATCTCCGGAACACAAAAAGTTTCAGATGAATCTAATATGATATTAATATGGGCCTCGTCAAAAGATGGTTCACTTTTAAAAATGAATTTATTCGGAAATGCCGGAGCCAGTCAGCAAGCAACTGGAGTTCTGCAAACAAGTGACAATGGTTTCTTATTGTATGGGAACAATGACTACGAGGGAAACAGCATGGCTACCCTTATCAGAACAAATCAGCAGGGTGATCTCTGAATTCTCTGGCCTAATGGTAATTTGACGTATAAAATGAAATAAAACCCGGACTATGAAAAGCCTGAAAACCAATATATTTATCTTTCTTATGATATTAACCGGCTCACTGGCCGGAGCACAATCAGTGACCATAAACAATTCTGCCTTAGACGAAAGAAACCTGAGTGGTGCCGCCATAAATATTTTATTGTCAGGTGACAAATTCAACACAACATCGCTTACTCCGGGTGATTTTACACTTAATAATGCCCCTTCCGGAACAACTATCAGTGCGGTCTCATATACTGATAGTGTTACAGCTACATTGACATTATTGTATGACATGACAGATTTTGATGCGACCATCAGTAACTTTTACGTTGAAGTTTCAGCCGGTATTTTACAAAGTAATTCAGTACTTATAAGTAATAATTTAACTATTTCTGCCTATAATGAAACACTTCAGGCAATAAATACTGGAAGTCTTTCCGAATCAAATCTTAATGGCGCCACATTTAATCTTACTTTGAATCAGGATGAATTTGCTGATGCTTCACTTTCAGCTGCAAATTTCACGCTTAACTCGGCACCTGCAGGTACCTCAATCGCATCAGTTACCTGGAACAGTTCAACGACAGCCACAGTTATCCTGGCTTTTGACAAAACTGATTTTGATGCAGATTCTACGGGCGTCACTCTCAGTATTTCGGGAAATGAGTTATTAAGCACCCATCCTTTAACAAGTAATGCTTTTACTATTACCGCTGTAGTTGAGCCGGCTGCAGCCACAATCGTCCCCGATCAGCCTATGACTGAAACGAATCTGGATGCGAGAAACCTTACTCTAAAAGTATATAACAACTTTTTCACTAATCCTGCCGGATTGTCTGCCAGCGATTTTAAGCTAAATAATATGCCTGCAGGGACATCCATCGAATCGATAAGTAACAGAACATCTACCAGTGTAATAATTGCCCTGGCGTTTGACGGTACTGATTTCGATACAGACAGGAATATAAGTATCACTATTAGTCGTAATGTACTGTTATTTGGCCTCACTGACCTTACAACTAATGAAGTGCTGATAACAGCACAAATTGAACCTGAGATACAGGGTGTTTCCATACCCAATCAGCCGATGAAGATCAATGATGTGGTTACCGCTACAATCAGTGTAAAAGACGACGGTGGTTCATTGTATTCACTTACTTCAGGTACCATCGGCGATTATCCACTTTATAATTTTACACGCGTCAATAATACCAATTATACTGCTAAATTTACGATTACTTCCGGAGGAAATAGTTATAATGCCAGCGATGATATTCCTGTTAGTAATTTAAAGATCAGCAATGGTTCAATACAAAGTAGTGCATGGAATAGTGTTATTAGTCAGGAAAATGACCCTATTGATGCACAACCCCCTGTTATAAATGAAATGCTCGTTACAACAGGGAACAGAAAAGTCGGAGATAATGTATTATTGATTTTTGTTGCTGACAATACAGGTTACACGGTTGATCCTTCAACAACCGTAAACTCTATTGCAGTTACTTCCTCCAATGTTGTTTTCAGTGAAGTAGGGAGTGGTACTTATTCCATAAGCTATACAGTGGCTGAGGGAGACAATGATGTTCAGTCAGGAAACCTGGAAGCATCAATAGTCCTTAAGGATGATGCCGGGAACAAAAATGTACCTTTTACTGCAATAAAATCAAACACAGTGGCAATTGATGCAAATTCTCCTAAAATTTCAAGCATGATAATTGAACCGGGAAACAAGAGTGTGGGGGACACGGTGAATGTTACAATTAATGCGGATGGGGATGGATATGCAATTAATAATGCAACAACAATTAACAACATTCCCGTTTCATCACCCCGTGTCACCTTTAAGTCATCGGGAAGCAACCAGTATTTGTTGTCATATATAGTAGCATCAGGAGACAACAGTGTGCCTGCCGGTGCATTGAGCATGAATATTGTATTGAATGACCCTGCCGGCAATACCAGTCTGGCCTATACAACTCCGGAACCGAATACTGTAGCAATATTTGCAAGTCTGCCGACAGCTTCAATTACCGGCACAGCCTCAATTTGCCAGGGAACAGGAACTCAACTTATAATAACCCTGACTGGTGTTTCTCCCTGGAAAGTAATATACAATGATGGAACCAATACATATTCCATTGACAATATTGCTACCGGATATTATGCATTAACTGTTTCCCCTTCTTCATCAAAAATCTACACTATTGTTAGTGTTACAGATGGAAATGGCAACACCAATATCGGAAGTGGCAGTGCAACCGTGAATGTAAAACCGCTGCCTGAGGTTAGCATTACTGGTTTAAACCCGGCTTATAGTGTTGACAGCGATCCTGTACCCTTAACCGGAACCCCTGAAGGCGGAACATTTTCCGGCCCGGGTGTATTCAGTTCTACTGCTATGTTTTACCCAAATGTAGCTGGTACAGCAGGTTCACCACACGCTATTGTATACACTTTTACTGATGGAAATACATCTTGTACAAATCGCGATACAGCCATGGTAAGTGTAATAGAAGCACAGGGAGTTATTCAGTTTCCTGATAATGATTATTTTTTCTGCAACTATGATCCCATGGTGACCATTACCGGAGCCAACCTGGTAAATGATACCGGAAGTTTTGCCATCTCCGGAGGGAAAGGTTTAACAGATTTAGGAGACAATACAGCCTTTATTGACCCCTCCACGCTGACAACAGGTACCTACACTGTTTCTTATACCTATTATAACGGCGATTATCTTACTATTTATCAAAACTTCGAAGTAGAACACCTAAATGATGCAACAATAAGCAGCTTGAATGATCTTTCCTATTGTACCAATGAATCCCCGGTAGCACTTACCGGCAATCTTGCAGCTGGTATCTTCTCGGGGGCGGGGGTTACAGGTGATATATCAAATGGTTTTGAATTTGATCCTTCACAGGCTCATCCGGGTAATGATACAATAAAATATGCCTACACTTCAACACATGGATGCTCCACCAGTACCTACAAAGTTGTTCAGATACATCCTGCACCGCAGGTACATTTCAGTATTGATGATGCCTGTATCTCAGGCCTGGCAACTGATTCTGTTCATTTCACCAATCGAACAGTTTCTCAGGATTCAGTAACTTCATGGTCATGGACATTCGGAGATATTGGAAGTGGATTATCCAATTACAGTACCCGCAAAAATCCTTCGCACAGATACACTGTACCAGGACAGAAAAATATTGTTCTAACAGCAAATACAGTTCAGTTTTGTTCTGCTCAGCTTGATACAATCATTGATCTGGGAGACAAACCTGTTGCTTCCTTTTCCTGGGAAACAGAATGTTACCATCCCGGGCAAACCATAAAATTCACAAATCACTCAACCAGTGTCAATCCAATTGCCTCCAATCAATGGACTTTTCATAAAAATCCCGGGCTGGATGTATTTTATACAACTGATGTCGATTATACTTTTGAATCACAGGACAGCTTTAGCATTGATCTTATAACTGAAACCAACAAAGGATGTAAAGACACTGTTACACGTACTATTTACCTTCGTCCCACCATAACTCTTCAGGATAGTTCCTACTCAGAAAAATTTGAAACAGGTGAAAACGGATGGCTGGCAGAAGCTAAATCCGGAACACAGGTAAGCAGTTGGCAATTTGGAGAACCAAACGGACAAATCATTAATCATGCGGCGTCCGGCACAAATGCCTGGTATACAGATATAGCAAACCGAAATAAGGCTGAACAATCGTGGGTTACCAGTCCCTGTTTTGACTTCAGTGGCACCTCCCGGCCGTTGATCAGTATGGATATCTGGCGATCATTTGATTACAACAATGACGGGGCTGTATTACAGTATTCAACAGATGATGGAAGAACCTGGTCAAACGTAGGTGCGATAAACGATGGCCTAAACTGGTATAATTCGTTTGAAATTAATAATGGTCCCGGAGAACAAAATGTAGGATGGACCGGAACCGGGACCTTTAACCCGGATGATAACTGGGTTAATGCCCGGCATAAGCTGGATAATCTGAAAGGACAACAATCAGTTAGATTCAGGATTGCTTATGGTTCAAATGGAAACAGCAACGAACTCAATGAAGGTTTTGCATTTGATAACATTTATATTGGTGAAAGAACAAAGAAAGTATTACTGGAACACTTCACCAATGTATCAGTTACAGCCTGCCAGGCAGCAAATGCAGTGGTTAATAACATAGCAGGTTCGCTTCCATCTGATGTTGTGGATATTCAATACCATACCGGCCAGGGCTCAGACCCGTTCTATGATGACAATCCCGTCGATCCAGGGGTAAGAGTTTTGTATTATGGCATACCCTCAGTTCCCTATGCCCTGGTTGATGGAGGTATAGAGGAGAAAGCTTATGATTTTAACACACTTAAGCCTTCAACTGGAGATGTGAATTTGCGCTCACTGGCTGATCCGGTCTTTACTATCGATCTTTCTACAGCACTTGATCAGAATTCCTTCAGTATAAAAGCTAAAGTAACTGCAGATGAAATATTAAGCGGACACGAAATAACTGTCCATAGTGTCATACTTGAAACGTCGGTTACAGATTACGATGGCGTTAAATATAAACATGTGATGAAGAAGATGCTCCCGGATGCGGCGGGGACAACCTTCATAAGAAACTGGCAGAAAGGTGACTCTGAGGAGTTAAACCTCAGCTGGAATTTGAAAAATGTATATGATCCGGAAAAATTATTTGCTGTTGTGTTCGTGCAGGATGAAGGAACTCACGAGGTTTACCAGGCAGCTTCAAGCGATACTGCATCAGGACCTACTGGTATCTTCCCGAAGCCCGATAAAGGAAATGCAGGAAGCTTTATCCTTTATCCAAATCCGGCAGGGGAAACAGTTCACGTTGAATTTGGTGAACCTTCAATCTATTCAGGCGAACTATCAATTTTTACATTGAGCGGAAGTTTGATCAGGAAAATACGGTTTGAAAAAGGACAGAAACGAATCGAAATAAATTTCTCTGCCATACCTGACGGGACCTACCTTATTGGTGCCCAAAACAGTTACACAAACTATTTTAAAAGAATAGTGGTTACTCACTAACCTGATTAATAACATTAAAAAAAGGCACGGATTGTGAAATCCGTGCCTTTACTTTAAATTAATGTTTTTTAGGAGGCAAGATGAGAGGCAAATTCCTTACCGAAATTTTTCAATTCATCTGCCTTACCATTATTCGGATAAAATTTCAAAGACATTCCGTCTCCGACAACATTCAATTTAAGACCAATTAACTGGGTTTCGATCAGTTTCACTGCTTCTCCGCTCCATCCATAAGAGCCAAAAGCGGCAGCGGGTTTCCCTTTGTCCCTTAGCGGATTAATGAGGGCAAACATTTTATAAATGGGTAGTAATGTGTTCTGATTAATGGTTGGCGAGCCAATGAGTATAGCATGAGCCTTAACTATTTTTTCCTCGAGATCACCCGGCAGAATATTTTCGATATCTACTACATCAATGTTTACTTCAGTTGCAGCTTTAATACCTTCAGCAATTTGAAAAGCCATTTCTTTGGTATATCCATAGGCAGAAACATAAGTAATCAGTATATTTTGCCTGGAATGTTCAATACTTTCAAGATATTCCCGGGCATATTTCTCGGATAGATCAACTTTTTCTTTCCATGTGGAACGCAAAACAGGACCATGACCTGGACATATCATTTTTATATCCAATGGACGGATCTTTTCAATGGCTTTCAGCATAAATTTGCTGAAGGGTTTTAATATGACATCAAAATAATATTTGAAAGAATCAGTATATTCACTGGCCAGGTCATCAAATATCCTGTCATCACAAAAGTGAGCACCAAAAGAATCACAGGTAAACAATAGTTTTTCTTCTTCCAGGTAGGTATAAATACTGTCAGGCCAGTGAAGGTTTGGAGCCCCGATAAAACGAAGGGTTTTATTTCCAAGATCGAGCGTATCACCATCTTTAACCTTCAACATCTTAAACGGTTCCCCAACCATTTCTTTCAGATAGTTTAATGCCTGTCCGCTGCCCACAACAGTCGCTTCAGGAGCAATCTTTAACAGATGCTTCAGATTTCCTGAATGATCTGGTTCAGTGTGATTTAGAATAATATATTCAATTTCAGAAGGATTTGTAACCTGATTGATTTTATCAAGGTACTCTTCTTTAAATACTTCCTTTGTAGTTTCGATTACTGCTTTTTTATCCGCATTGATAAAATAAGAGTTGTAGGTTGTCCCATACCTGGTTTCCATTACAATATCAAAAGTAACCAGATCACGATCCAATACACCAATCCATTTCACATCATCCGTAACATCCAGCACTTGCCTGTTTTCCATTGTCAATATAATTAATTTATTTTTAGGTTCATTCAGACCTCAAAAATAACAAGTTTCCGGTTATGTAGAAAGCCTTTTTAAGGGATACATTCATTTGATATATAATTAGAAATGATTTTAAATTAGTATTAGGTATCTCAGTTTGAAAACTTGTTAAGTACAAACAAAAAAATAATATTTTACCACATTATTTTAGAGTTGATCATTATATAACAAAAAAAGCTGTCTCTTTTTTAAGACAGCTTTGAATATTGAAACATAAAAAATCCTGTTATTTTTTCGGTTCAGAGGATTTTTTGTCACAGGTCTTTTCTTTGTTCTTACATGATTTAGTGCAATCAGTATTGGCTTTTTCCTTTTCAGCTTTAGCCTTTTTTTCTTTACCTGTTTTTGGATCTTTATCTACCACAACCAGATGATTGGCTGAACTCAGTGTGATGGAAGGAGCTGCAGTACTGCCAAGGAACGCAGCAAGTGCAAAAATTACTAGAAACTTTTTCATTGTTCTCAGATTTTAAGGTTAATAATTCCTTAAAAATACCGAAAACCCCAGTTTGTTTTGTTAACAGGCTGTTAATTTTAGGATAAAAGGATGTTTTTTTCTGGTAAGCGCGCAATTGCAGTTACATTTCCTACAACTTTTTGTTCAAGATTAACCAGAATTTCAGCATCAACAGGCAATAAAATATCTACTCTGGAACCAAATTTAATAAAGCCCAGTTCCTGCCCCTGTTCCACCGGTTCACCCACTTTGGCATAAGACACAATCCTTCTGGCTACAGCCCCCGCTATTTGCTTGACCATAACTAACTGGTTGCTCAATGTTTCAATAACAGCTGTAGAACGTTCATTACTATCTGAGGATTTAGGATGCCACGCAACCATATATTTTCCTTTATGATATTGTGTATATTTAATTACACCACCTACGGGATACCTGTTTACATGCACGTTGAGAGGCGACATGAAGATTGAAATCTGCAGTCGTTCATCTTCAAAATACTCCGATTCATGTTTTTTTTCGATAACAACTACCTTGCCGTCTGCAGGTGCATATACAATATCAGGAGCCAGTATAACCTGTCTTAGCGGACTCCGGAAAAACCAGAGAACCATCAGAAAAAATACAGAAGTAACAACAAGGGACCCTATCACAACAATATTTCGCCCCTTTATTAGATTGAATACCAGCAGATTTAATAAAACCAGGATCACAAGCAGGACAATTAAAATCCTGATCCCTTCTTTATGAATTTTCATACAACAATTTATAGTCGACTATAATAGAATTATACAACAGTCATCAAATGCTTTCTCAATTAAAGTAAACCATTTCTCAAGAATCTATATCACGATAATTTTCAAACAATTAAATCAACTATTTTCTTGATCATCGCAAACTTTTAATTTGATAACCGAACGTGATAAATTTAACTGATAAGTTGCAAATATACAAATATTGTTGGTGCAGCCACCAGCAGTGAGTCAAAACGGTCGAGTATACCTCCGTGTCCGGGAAGAATATTGCCCGAATCTTTGATTCCGACTGAACGTTTCAGTAAAGACTCTATCAGGTCGCCAAAGATGCTGCTAATACTTGTAATGAAGGCAAAACCAAGCACCTGAATTTTTGACAAACCCTGGAAATGCGATGCCAGTAAATAAGCAAGGATTAATGTGAAAAGTATACCTCCTATAGTACCCTCCCAGGTTTTGTTTGGGCTTATTCTTGGAATCATGCGATGTTTCCCAATGGTCATTCCAACAATGTATGCCCCAGTATCATTAGTCCAAATGAGTATAAATAAAGCCATTAAGATTAATGGGTGGTACTGGTGACTATGAGATGTTCCGAATACAATATAATTAAGAATGGCAAAAGGTACTACCACATATATTATTCCGGCCACCGAACTTGCCAGATTTCCAAGAGGATTAGGATATTTCCTGTATAGTTCAATGAAAAACAGAACGGGAAATACAAGAAAAAGTAAAGACAAATAACGATAAGGTAAAAAGCCGGAAGCTTCCAAAAAGAAAATAATGAAAATGACACCAGCAACAAATAATGAGGCAAATTTCTGCGGGTAAACCTCTTCTCCCATCACGAAGGATTTATAAAATTCATAAGTGCCGATGAGCGAAATGATAAGAAAAAGAGCCCCAAAAGTATAAGGACTAAGTAAAACAGAACCAGTCAGGATGACAACGAATAACAGGCCAGTCAATGACCTTTTAACCAAAGTATTCAATCTTCAATTTCTTTAATTACAGAAATAGCTTTATCTTTATCAGCTTCTTTAACATATAATTCAATATCCCCTAAAAAAGGATAGGCTGAATCACTTTTATTAAAAGCCATCGCTTCAATTCCGTTTTCTTCCAGCACTTCCTTCGCCATATCGGCACGATATGCCTGACTAAATGAATGTATTTTTACCCAACCTTCTTCCATAATGAATATATTTTTAAAACTTCCCCTTAATAAAATATTTAATTAAGGAATTGATGAAGAAAAATTACCGGAATAATTTATTTTTTATTCCGGGTAATCTCTTCAGATTTCTCATCTGAATTTTCATCATTATCAGATTTTACTGATGAAGATTCGTTATCTTTTTTAGCTTCTCCGTTATCCCCGGATTTTTTGTCATCATCCGATTCCTTTACGGATTTAGAGTTATTATTTTTCTTTGAAGCGTTTGCCATGCGTTGTTTCTCTTTTTCCTTTTTAATAAGTAATTCATTCTCATCCAGATTAAATTCACGCTTTCCGAATATTTTTTCCAGATCTTCACTAAAAATCACCTCTTTATCAAGCAAATGTTCAGCAAGTTGCTCCAGTTTACTTTTATTTTCGATAAGTACTTTCTTTGCCCTTGCATATTGCGCTTCAACAATTTTATTTGCTTCAGCATCAATCAGCTCGGCTGTTTTTTCACTATAAGGCTTATTAAAAGAATATTCATTCTGCCCGGTTGAATCATAAAAGCTGACATTACCAACCTTTTTACTCATCCCGAAATAGCTTACCATTGCATAAGCCTGTTTTGTAACTCTTTCAAGGTCATTTAGCGCTCCTGTAGATATCTTGCTAAAATTAATTTCCTCTGAGGCTCGTCCACCAAGGGCAGAACACATTTCATCAAGCATTTGCTCGGTAGTAGTGATTTGTCGTTCTTCCGGGAGGTACCATGCAGCTCCCAGGGCTCTGCCCCTTGGAATTATAGTAACTTTTACCAGCGGATGGGCATGTTCGAGCAGCCAGCTTATGGTAGCATGTCCTGCCTCATGATAAGCGATAGTTCTTTTCTCCATCAGGGAGATGATCTTGTTTTTCCTTTCCAGTCCGCCAATAATCCGGTCAACAGCATCCAGAAAATCCTGACGTTCTACCACTTTTTTGTTTTTACGAGCAGCAATCAGTGCCGACTCATTACAAACATTGGCAATATCTGCTCCGCTAAATCCAGGAGTCTGTTTAGCCAGAAATTCAATATCAAGATTTGTTTCAAGTTTTAAAGGCCTCAGGTGCACTTTAAATATTTCCCTGCGCTCATTCAGATCCGGCAATTCAACATGAATTTGCCTGTCGAAACGCCCGGCTCTAAGCAAGGCCCGATCCAGAACATCTGCGCGGTTAGTGGCAGCAAGAATAATAACTCCTACATTTGTTCCGAAACCGTCCATCTCGGTCAATAACTGGTTCAGCGTATTTTCCCTTTCATCATTTGATCCCATGTTAGGGTTTCTGCCTCTTGCTCTGCCGATTGCATCAATCTCATCGATAAACACGATACAGGGTGCTTTCTCTTTTGCCTGTTTGAAAAGATCACGTACGCGTGAAGCACCCACACCCACAAACATCTCAACAAAATCGGAACCCGACATACTGAAAAAGGGTACATTGGCTTCACCGGCTACGGCCTTTGCCAACAGAGTTTTTCCTGTTCCCGGGGGGCCTACCAGCAGGGCCCCTTTGGGAATTTTACCTCCCAGTTCGGTATATTTCTTGGGACGCATCAGAAAGTCCACAATCTCTTTTAGTTCAACCTTTGCTTCCTCAAGTCCGGCAACATCAGTAAAATCAACTTTTACATTGGATTCTTTATCAAATATCTTGGCTTTAGATTTACCCACATTGAAGATATTACCAGCGGCTCCCCCACCGGCTCCTCCTGCCATTCGGCGAAAAATAAACAACCAGATAGCAACAAGTATAATGATTGGAAGTACCCACCCGAGGATCTCTTTCATAAAATCTGTACGCGTTTCATAACTCACGCTTACCATTTGATCCTCTGTAAAATTCTTCTCAGCCTCCTGAAGACGCTGTTCAAATATCTCTACACTCCCTATTGTAAAGTAATAATGCGGGCCTGAACGGGAAACCTGATTAAAGCTATTGTCAAATAAATCTTTGTATTTGTCTTCGTCAAGTCTGTCCTTTTTAATGTAGATCTCAGCACGTTCGCGATTAACAACCACAATTTTTTGTACATCATGTGCTTCGAGCATTTCCCTTTCAAATTTCTGCCAGGTTATCTCTTTCGGATTACTACCAAAATTAAAAAACTGCATGCCCAGGAATGTGATAGCGATAAGGGCATAAATCCAGTAAACATTAAATTTTGGTTTTGGATTGTTACCTTGGCCTTTGGATTCACCACTTTTACCGGTCGCCCCGGACGGTTTTTTGCTTTTCAGATTATTATTTGAATTTCGATTAATTTCTGCCATTTTTTCCTGTATCCTTATGAATTGTTTTCGTCTTTTATATTTTCAATTTCGCCATCTGCCCATAATTCTTCGAGATTATAGAAATCCCGTGTCTCAGGCTGAAATATGTGAACAATAATGTTGCCATAATCCAATAATACCCAAAAAGAATTTTCCACTCCCTCTTTATGATAAGAGTCCATGCCCAGATTTTCCTTTACTTCTTTTTCAATGGATTCGGAAATAGCACGGACATGGGTATTAGAATCACCGGAACAGATAACAAAATAGTCGGTAAATATGTTCTTGATTTTCGAGAGATTAATTTTTACTATATTCTTGCCCTTTCGTTCCTGAATACCTGTAACAATAGTTTTGGCAAGTTTCTCTGCTGTAATAAGATAGTCTTTTTTAACCATTCAAATAATTTATGCGCAAATGTAATGATTTTTAATTTAATATAAACCCCTGTGGATTGCTCTGTCAGAAGAATTGTGTTGTGCCTTCAAATATTTTTCTCTTACGGAGGGTTAGCCAAAAAACCAGGAAATATATTTATCTAATCATTCTATGCACTAAAGATAACACAATTGTTACGGAAAGAATATAATTTACGCTAAATTTGTACAAAACATGCTTTTGTCATGGATCAAATTATAGGAAAAAATATTATTAGCCGTCAAAGTCTGGATTCAACCAATGAATATGCTTCAGACTTAATCAAATCCGGATCTGTTTCTGAAGGGACTGTTGTAGTTGCTGATTATCAAACCAGCGGAAAAGGACAGCATGGTAACATATGGATAGGCGATACAGGCAAAAATCTATATTTAAGCATTATACTTTCCCCCGGTAAACTCAGGATTGAAGACCAGTTTTACCTTTCGATGGCAATCTCACTGGGCGTTTTTGATGCACTATCAGCGCTGTTTGATTCAATTTCTTTAAAATGGCCAAATGATATTTACTATCAGGATAAAAAACTGGGAGGTATACTTATTGAAAACTCAGTTGCCGGAGCATTTATTAACAGTTCTGTAGCAGGGATTGGAATAAATGTTAATCAGCTGGAGTTCCCTGCTTCGCTGCCAAATCCTGTATCTGTTATTCAAATAACCGGGAAAAAATCGGATCTCACTTCCTTGCTGAATATCATCCTGAAATATACAGATGATCGATATCAACTCTTACTGGAAGGTGAAATTTCAAAATTAAAAAATGATTACCTGAAAGCACTTTATAAATTTGACACTTTCTGTCAGTTTGAGGCTGACGGGGAGGTTTTTTCTGCCAAAATTACCGATGTTAAATCAACTGGTGAACTTGTTGTTGAAACATCCGAAGGAGTAAAAAAGAGTTACTGGTTTAAGGAGATTGAATATCGATAAATTTATTCTACTTTTATTTTTTCAATCTGATCAACCAGCATATCAACAAAATTCTTTAGTGGTTTATTGGCTACCATACTCATCATGGGGTTTAATTCAGCTTCAACGGTGAGTTTTATGCGTGTATCATCTTCAGCAAGTTCTTTCAGCTGAATCCATAGTTTAAACCCTACTTTACCCATTGCTTCACCGGCAACTTTCACGAGCTTATTTGGCTCTTTTTCAATTATTTTGAGTGCAGCCTCCCCGATTCCTGTAACTTTGAAACGGCACGAATCAACTGTACTTTCAAAATCTGATATGCGATCAGGCGGAATAAGCGATTTAAAATTATTGAAATCAGATAAAAAGTTATATGTTTTCTGAGCTGAATATGAAAGTTTTCCAACCCGGCTTTCTATTTTACTCATTATACTATAAATAATTTAATTAGAGTCTGTCAATAAAGTCAAGTGTCTGGATCAAAATGTTCGAGAACAAAGCCTGTTCCGTTCTAAACGGGAACGTGCGAAAATCTTAAACCGCAGTATACTAATGTATATGAGGAATTAAAATTTTTGCAACAACGCAGTTATCGGACATTATGGACAGACACTAATTATTCTCCGTTCCATTCTGAAGGATTTACCCTCCATTTCTTTAATACTTCAATGTCATGCATTTTAATAAATTGAAGTATTAAAGAAATGGAGGGTAAATCCTTCAGAATGGAACGGAGAATAATTAGTGACTGTCCATAATGAAGGATTTACCCT
>DASQZP010000545.1:0-14441 GCA_035638655.1 Bacteroidales bacterium | reverse complement strand
CGAACTGATTCATTAGGGTTACTCATCACGTCACAAAATGTTGGTTTGGTATAGTTTGTTTATTAAAAGTACGAAAATACATATTTACAGACTAATACTCAAAGAAAAAATAAACTAAAAAAATGAAAAGCCACCTGCTTTTTTCAAGTCAGGTGGCTTTAAAAATTTGTTTGTTAACATACCAGGTAATTAAGCAACAACTATCTGGCGAGGGCTTTTCTTTTGTGCTTCTTCTTTTTTGGGAACCCTGACCTTCAGAATTCCTTTTGTGTATTCAGCCGATATCTTATCATAATCGGCATTCTCAGGTAGTTCATAAGTTTTTTCAAACTCATTAAAATTAAACTCCATACTTTTGTAATCTACTCCCTCTTCTTTTTTTACTTCATGTTTACCTGCGATACGAAGATTCTCGTTGTCGAGATCTATAGAAATCTCAGATTTTTCAAATCCGGGTGCTGCAATTTCAATGAAATACTGATCACCACTTTCTATTACATTTGCTAAAACCCTTGTGTTTTTTACTTCAGGTGAGAATCCGCCAAACACATCATCCAGCAGACTGTTAAAACCCCTGTAGTGATTATTATTTTCGGGGTATACATTCCCGGGATTTCTGAATCTTATTAGTGTCATTTTATTTTGGTTTTTATTATTATAAATTTTTTTCAAACTTTGATTTTCTCAGGATCAAATGGAGTGCCATTTAATATTTAATCATTTTTGGATACAACTGCACACTTTTAAATGACAAATTGACATATTTTTATTGCTCTTTGCAGTCAATATGGCATTCTAATATTTTTTGGTTCATTTAAAAGGATAATAATGCCTTATTTTGGAGTTTTTCAAAATGTATTTATTTTTATTACATCAGGATTGTACAATTTGGTTGCAAAAGATTATCATTACTTTTGCAAAAAATAAACTCAACATCATGCGTATTGATATACTCACTGCTTTACCTGAGATTCTTGAAAGTCCGCTTAATGAATCGATATTGAAAAGAGCGCAGGAGAAGAAGATAGTAGAAATTGTAATCCATAATCTTCGGGATTACACAACAAACAAGCACAGGCGCGTGGATGACTATGCTTTTAGCGGAGGAGCAGGGATGGTAATGGAAATTGAGCCGGTGGACAGGGCTATTGAGTTTTTAAAGAGTGAAAGAAGCTATGATGAAATCATATACACTTCCCCGGATGGAGAACAGTTTGATCAGCCGATGGCCAATTATTATTCTACAGTAAAAAACATAATCATCTTATGTGGTCATTATAAAGGGATAGATCAGCGCATCAGGGATCACCTGATCACCCGGGAAATTTCCATTGGGGATTATGTACTGACAGGCGGAGAACTGGCTGCTGCGGTAATAGCTGACAGCATTATCCGGCTTATTCCGGGTGCAATCTCAGATGAAACTTCTGCACTAACAGATTCCTTTCAGGATAATTTGCTGGCGCCTCCTGTATATACCCGGCCAGCAGAGTATAAAGGGTGGAAAGTACCTGATATTTTATTATCGGGGAATACCAAAAAGATTGAAGAATGGAAGATGCAACAGGCACAGGAGCGCACTAAAAAGCTACGCCCGGGTCTGCTGGAAAAACAGTAAAGGAGAAAGTAAAATATTCACTTGTTCAGCTGATTAAGAATTGTATTGTTACTGAAGTCATATTTTTCTTTCAAGTATAAGATTTTTTTGTAAATTTGCAGCCTGATTGCTGGTCGCGTAGCTCAGCTGGATAGAGCAGCAGCCTTCTAAGCTGCGGGTCACAGGTTCGAATCCTGTCGCGATCACACGATAAACCTTCTTGATAACCAGGAAGGTTTTTTTGTATCTAATGGTTAAAAGACAGGCAGACAAGACAGGATCACGAGCAGCCAGTGGGGGTTGGCATTGCGGGAGTGAGCTAATCCTGTCGCGATCACAAAAACAGTGTGGAGTGTGAGTTCTTAGCAAGAGTAAGAATATTACGCTCCATTTTTATTTCTCAAAATGCTATCTCATAATCTCACTCCAGGTAAAACTGCATGTAAATAAGAACAAATAGTATAACCAATTATTATTGATTTGGGAGGTACAGAAATAATTTATCTTTATTTTGTGTTTATCCAAATGTCTGTTTGTCCACAGTGAAATACTTCGTACCTTAGATGCAGTAAACCAATCAACACCTACATAATCTTTTTGAAAATGAAATTACAAATAACACTGCTTCTTATTTTAAGCATAATCATGTATTCCTGTAACCAACAACCTTCCGGTATGATTTACCATTCAGAAAAATATACTGTTTATTCAGACAGCGTTGTACAACCACCCTACCATGCAGTTGCCCTTTCTGATTCGCATATCATCTCGAATTATGTTAGTCCGGATATCCAGCATTACAGTCCGGATATAAGCTTTAAATTCAGTATCAACAGCAGGGACAATGAGATGCCGGTGGGTCAGAACCACATGATCACGCTGGTACCCAAAAACGGGAAAGTAGTTTCACCTATGGTTACTTTTGGGCAACAACTTGTTGATACTGTTGCTGTTTCGGAAGGTGCTGACATGGAGCCGGATACCCGCTGGACCATCAGACTGGATATGCGAAAAATTCTGAATTATTTTAAGAAACAGGGCTATACTGTTCTGTATAACGGGAAAAAATTATACAAGGAGGACTTTAAAGGGGTTTATGTGGCAGGCAATGCCCTTCCGCTTATCTGGGATTTTGAAAATCTTTATCATCACAAGGAACTGGAGCTAACGGATCAAGATAAGGATGGCATCTACGAGGTGACCTTGTTGATGAACAATAAACAGCAACAGGCAGGGAAAACTGAATGGAAACTACAGGAAGACCTGTCTGGCTTGCCACAATATGAGTCTGGTCAGCATCTGATCAATGCATTGTATAATATGTCTCTTGAAGAAATGCTGAAGGATATCCGACCGGACAGTACGTTTATGGCCGGCGCCAAATGGAATGGTGTCTGGACACGCGACATCAGCTATTCTATTCTGCTTTCTCTGGCAATACTACAACCAGATATTGCCAAAAACAGCCTGATGCGGAAGGTGAAAAACGACAGGATCATCCAGGATACCGGAACAGGAGGCTCCTGGCCTGTTTCAACAGACAGGGTAACCTGGGCCCTCGCAGCCTGGGAAGTTTACAAGGTTACCGGAGACAAAGCATGGCTGGAGAAAGCTTATCAGATCATCAGAAATTCGGTGGAAGATGATCTTCACGTTGCTTTCAGTCCTGAAAAAGGGATGTTTCACGGAGAATCCAGTTTTCTGGACTGGCGGGAACAATCTTATCCAAAGTGGATGGAACCGGTTGATATTTATGAATCTTTCAATTTGGGCACCAATGCAGTGCATTACGAAACATGGAACATACTTTCAAAGATGGCCGCAATAATTGGTCAGCCAGCGGATAAGTACAGGCATATTGCTGATTCTGTCAAATCCGGTATCAACCAATATCTCTGGATGGAAAATAAAGGTTATTACGGACAATATCTGTATGGAAAGGACCATTTGATTTTGTCGCCGCGTGCCGAGGCGCTGGGAGAGGCCCTGTGTGTTCTGTTTGATATCGCAGACGCGGATCAGCAGCAAAAAATAGTGTCAAAAACACCTGTGACATCGTTTGGTATTCCGGTAATTTTTCCGGAAACGCCGGATATACAACCATACCATAATAATGCAATCTGGCCTTTTGTACAATCGTTCTGGACATTAGCGGCTGCTAAAGTCGGAAATGAAACAGCCGTTGTACGGAGTCTGGCAGCTATCTACAGGGAAGCAGCTTTATTCCTGACAAATAAGGAAAATATGGTTGCTCAGACCGGTGACAGTGAAGGAACTGCTATCAATTCTGACCGTCAGCTCTGGAGTGTAGCAGGAGACCTTGCTATGGTATACAAAATTTTCTATGGAATGCAGTTTGAACCCGACAGGCTTGTTTTCTCTCCGTTTGTTCCGGCAGGTATAACAGGTACAAAACATCTCAGAAATTTCAGGTACCGGAATATGAAACTCGATATAAAGCTTACCGGTTTTGGAAACAGGATCAAAATATTTACTCTTGATGGAGAAAACAAAACAGACCCTGAAATTTCAGCATTACTGACAGGCAAGCATACCGTTGAAATTGAGCTGGATAACAGTCGGTATACTTCTGGTACGGTTAATACTTCTGACGTTGTTTTTGCCCCTTCAGCACCTGTGTATACTATAAAAAATGATTTAGCTTATTTGCCGGTTGCAGACAAAAATATGAAATACAGAATTTATAAAAACGGCGTTCTAAAGCATCAGGAAAGTGAAAAAGTTGTAGACCTAACCCCGGGTATTTTTAGAAATGAATATATGTTTGTCCTTAATAGCAGTGATGGTTATGAATCATTTTCAGCTACTCCGATTGTAATCCTGCCCGATGATGGCACAATATATGTCGAAGCCGAAAAATCGTCCCTTTCAGTTGCTTCAATATACCAGGGATTCTCCGGATCCGGATATGTTGAATTAACCAATCAGAAGAATACTAATTTAGAATTGAGTGTGATGGTACCAACAGCAGGGAATTATGCAGTAGATTTTCATTATGCGAATGGTTCAGGACCGGTAAATACAGACAATAAATGTGCGATCAGGACGCTTTACGGAGATAATGGAGAGCTGGGACCTGTGATTATGCCCCAGCGGGGAAAAGATGAATGGTCAAACTGGGGATACAGCAATGTGCTGAATATTTCTCTGAAAGAGGGTGAAAATGTATTGAACCTGAGACTGGAACCTTTCAACCAGAATATGAACGGAAAAGTAAACAAAGCGCTGCTGGATCATATCAGATTTTCCCGAATCGAATAATTAGTGTTTGTCCATAATGTCCGATAACTACGTTGTTGCAAAAATTTTAATTCCTCATAAGCATGAGGCGCTTAGGCGACACCTTTTGCCAACATGTTGTTCAAATTATGCATCGGATACTCCTCCGAAGGGTTTCAATTGCCAATTGCCAATTGAAACAGATACTTAATAGTTGCAATATATCAATTTAATCAATTTTAATATGTCCCCAGTTTTCACCTGACCTGATGCGGTTCAGCTGTGTGTGCGTAATTCCGAATTCCTTGGCAATCTTATACAGTTTATTCTTGCCCCGTCTAAGCTTTTTCTTTAAGCGTATAACATCTGTTTCGGTTAATTTGGCATTATTGATTGTACCACGCTTATAATTTGGATTGATCTTGTGGTGGGCATACATGGTTTGCTGGGTTACCCATTTAAGATTGTTTATGTGATTATTACTCTTGTTATAATCTACATGAATCACAAATTCCTGGTAAGGATTGTCTTTGGGAATAAATAATTCCGCAACCATTTTATGGATATATTTGGTTGTTCTTTTTTTGTTCTTAAGTTTCACATTAAGAATCTTGTAACCTTTTAGTAATGATCCCTTAATAATTACTCCTTCCTTGTTGTTTTTATAGCTTCGAATCCTTCCGTAGTTAGATATAGCATATCTCTCATCTTCATCTAAATCAAAAATATCCAGCAATTTCCATTCTTCGTTCTTATAGTCCCTGGTTTCCATAGCAATGTTTTTATTTTAAAACAAATATAATATCGATTTTTAATTCTTATACGTTCTTAATCGACATATTCTCTAAAAACTTGATAAAATGATGTTTTATGAAATTGTAAGTTCAAATTTCATGGATTAATGAAGATAGA
This sequence comes from Bacteroidales bacterium, assembly GCA_035638655.1. GTDB lineage: Bacteria > Bacteroidota > Bacteroidia > Bacteroidales > DASQZP01 > DASQZP01. The sequence continues at coordinate 8,692 of DASQZP010000545.1, read as the reverse complement.
AAATATAATCTAAATAAATTATATAATTACTGCATTATTTGTTTTTTGTCTGAGATATCTTTTTGAGTGCTTCACTCGTTTGTACTTCTTTTTCTTGCGTTTCTTTTAGCTGCAATTTTAATTCTTCAACTTCGTATTGAAGCTGTTCCTCTCTTGAGGCTGATTCTTCGGCCAGGGTTATCAGTTCATCTTCGCGGAGGGAGGCTTCTTCCTGAGCAGATTCCAGTTCTTCAATGTTGCGGCGCATGGTTTCTTCAGTTTCTGACATTTTTTTTGTTTGGTCATTCATCCGGGAAATTACTTTTTCAGCCTTATCCTGAGCACGTGTTGTTGATATTACAGAGGTAATATTTTCAGCAAGTTTAGTTAGGAATTCGATTTTGTTGGGTTTTATTTTCTTAAAAAATGCCAGTTCAATTACACCTATCACAATTTCATCCATCCTTAATGGAGTAAGCAACAACTCTTTGGGAGTTTCTTCTCCCAGTCCGGATTTTATTATGGTATAAGCAGGAGGTAAGTCTTTGATATGTAGTATTTCTCCGTCTTTAAAGCAAGTTCCGGGTAATCCTTCTCCTATTTCTATCCTTTTTTTATCCAGCTGCTCACTACTGAATGCATAGGTAGCAGTAAGTTCAAGAAATATATTTGATGGGTCTTCATCATTTAACAGAAATATTCCTCCCTGTTGGGCATCCAGGTATTTTACCAGGGTTGAAATAAGTTTGCCGGATAAAGTTTCTATATTGTTCTTGTGTCTGGACATTAGATCACTGAATTTAGCCAGTCCACTCATGTACCAGTTGAACTCTTTTTCTTCACGCTCTCTGATTCTTATTTCCTGCTTTTGCATTACCATTTTCTCATTCAAAGCTTCCAGTTTTTTATCAAGCTCTTTTGCATGGTTGGATTGCTCCCGGATTAATTTGTTTTTTTTTCTATTTACAAATAATACCGAAAAAAGTATGATAAGAAGAAGTAATATAACAGATATGGTTATTGATGGTAACAGAAGACTATTCTTTATTAAAATTAATTTCATAAGGGCACCTAATATCTAATCTCATTATTCCTTAAACCGGAATTGTGTATTCCGGCATTTAAGGAATTTAAATTTACTATTTTATACTTCCTGAAATCCTATTTAGATAAATAATTTTATCTACATTTAAATTTATTACATGAAACGTATTATTTATTTAACTAAAGTCACAATCCACTTATCCACATTAGTTCTATTTGTTCAATTTGATATGTGATTTTATGAATTAAATTATTGAGGAAATCTATTCTTTCTGCCAGAGAAAGATCTTAATTTATATTGTATTAAATAAAAGTATATTGCTAATAGATTTAGACATTTGATTAAAAGTTATTAATACTGATATTTACGATACTTAATATGATATTTTAGACTTCGTTTTGAAAATAAGTGTATATTATTATAAATAGTAAATATTCGTTTATAGACTTATAAATATAATATATAATATAAATAACTTATAAAATGCATTTATAACGTTAATAACTTAAAATACTTTTGTATATTTACTTTTCAGAGAAAATATTCTAATATGCAAATTGTAGGTGTTTTAACCGGTGATATTGTTGGGTCTACAAAACTCACACACAACGACAGAGAGTCTCTGATGCAGCAATTGAAATTCTATTTTGATAAATTAAATAGTTTTAACAACAAGAAACTACCTTTTCGCATATTCAGGGGGGACAGCTTTCAGGGAGTGAGTTTTAAACCTGAAACCGCACTTTTGGATGCTGTTTTACTACGATCCAGCCTGATTGCAGCAACTCCGGATACTTCAGATTACGTTTGGGATGCCCGGTTAGGAATAGGTATAGGTACAATTGAATTTCATTCAGAGGATGTACTTGAGATGGATGGAGAGGCATTTAGAAATTCAGGATTGATGCTTGACAGGCTGAAGAATGAAGAACGTACAGGAATACTTACACCCTGGAATGAAGTGAATGAGGAGATGGCTGTTCACTCTCTTGTTATTGATACTCTTATCAATAGATGGTCGGTGGCACAAGCTGAAGTTGTGGCCGGATATCTGGAAGGAAAGACTCAATCAAAAATGGCTTCAGATATAGGAATCTCACAGGCTGCTGTTAATTACAGACTCAAAACAGCAAACTGGCATGTTATTGACCGAATACTGCAGCGCTACAAGACTTTGATTAGCGGACGCATATAATTCTGAAAATAATGTATAATGGACCCGTTATTCTCTCATAAGGATATATTGATACTGTTAAAAATTGCAGTTGCTCATATTCTTACAGATTTTCCACTTCAGCCGCACAGTTGGGTGAAAAACCGGAAAGAAAAGAGATTGTATTCTCCTTACCTCTATATACATGGTTTGGTAACAGGGATTGTTATCCTTATTTTTCTGGGTTTAGGTCAGGGATGGAAGCCAGCTCTTTTTATTATGATATTTCATCTGCTCATAGACATATGGAAAAGTTACCAAAAAAACAGCCTGTCCACATTTTTGCTTGACCAGTTTTTTCATCTTATTATTATCGTACTGGCATGGCTTGTGTTTTTTGCAGGATTTGACAGAGTTTTATACTTTTTTAATTCCCTGATTGATTTAATTCCAGTCTGGATACTGGCTTTTGCATTCCTTTTTGTGATATGGCCTTCAGGATTTATAGTAAACTTTGCCACACGAAAGTGGAGAATTGAGACGAATGGCATTGGCTCCGGCAAAGGACTGTATAGGGCAGGACAGTTTATTGGAATTTTGGAACGTATTCTTATCCTGATATTTATCTTGCTTCATCATTTTGAGGCTATCGGATTTCTAATAGCCGCAAAGTCCGTCTTCAGGTTCGGAGAAATCCGGGACTTTAGCAAAAAAGCTGAAGCTGAATATATTTTGGTTGGTACATTGCTTAGCTTCACGCTCGCCATTATTACCGGTAGTCTGGCGTTATATCTTGTTTCGGTTTTTTCCTGATGCCCCCTGGAAAACCATTTTAATCTTCCAGATTTTTTAATTGACTTGAAAAACACTGTTATACAGATAGAAAGATTATGTTGATATGATGAGCCAATTGACTGTAACTATTTTTTGAGGAATGATATTTTTCTCTGTTTAAAAAATTTCATTTCTATTTTACACGTTTTCAATGTGGTTTATTTAATAGTTCACAACTTCCTGTATCATTAAATTGTTAGATTATAAAATATCATTACTTTTAGCAACCCAAAAATCCGGGTGTTATGTGTTAAATATTGTAAATCAGTAATATATATGAGGCGTTCGGAAATAGACAGATATATCAAGGAAGCATATGTCTTCCTGGAGAAGATGTATTTCAGGCTTCCTTCCTGGGCCTGCTTTAATGCTTGCGAGTGGAACAATTTGGGACCGGAATATGAAGCAATAGCGAAGAATATGCTGGGTTGGGAAGTAACTGATTTTGGCTCCGGAAAATTTAAAGATGTTGGGGTCGTTTCGTTTACAATGCGTAATCACTCAACTGATGAAGGCTTCAGAACAGGTAATTATGCCGAGAAGGTAATTATTGTCCGAAAAAATCAGGTTACACCTGCCCATTATCACAAAAAAAAGACTGAAGATGTTATAAATCGAGGAGGTGGTAAACTTTGTGTCAAACTATGGATGGCTGATGCCAAAGGAGGTATGGCCGAAAATAGTTTCTCTGCGGAAATTGATGGTATTAGCAGAAAGGTAATTCCTGGTGAGATATTAAAAATAAATCCGGGAGAAAGCATTTGTATTACCCCGGGTATGTATCATACTTTCTGGGCAGAAATTGACATGGTAATGGCAGGCCAGATTTCTTCCGCTGAGATTGATCATCAGGATACTTTCTTTTATGAAAATTATAAATGGGAGACAGATATTGAGGAGGATGAACAACCTGATTATTTTTTGTCTCATGAGTATCCTGAATTCACCAAATAATTAATTAGTGTCTGTCCATAATGTCCGATAACTGCGTTATTAAATGTACTTTTCTGACCTAAATTTGTAAATTTACTCTGGTATCGTTTGCATTCATTCATAAATAATGAGTTGGTGACATGAGTATATTTGTTAAAACTAGTCCAGGTAATTTCAGAACACTTTTATGGATAACATTTTTTGGAATTGCTATGGGGTATTTTGAAAGTGCAGCTGTTATTTATTTACGAAATATTCTTTACCAACCGGCGACAGAGCTTTTCCCCCTGGTCCCGATCTCAACACATCTTGCCATAACGGAACTGATCAGGGAAGCTGCAACTCTTGTCATGCTGATTGGTGTTGGCATTATTGCTGGCAGAACGAATTCAGAGCGTTTTGCCTGGTTTATTTATACTTTTGCTGTCTGGGACATTTTCTATTATATTTTTTTAAAGCTGTTAATTGGTTGGCCTGCCTCATTGCTAACCTGGGATATTTTATTCCTTCTGCCTGTTACCTGGACAGGGCCTGTTATTTCCCCGGTAATTGTTTCATTTTCAATGATATTTCTTGCACTGACAATCGTGTATTTTACCAATTTTAATATAAACACCAAAATAAGCCTAAGAGTGTGGATCTTCCTGTCTATTGGTGCTTTCATAGTTTTTCTTGCATTTATCTGGGATTATTCTCGTTATATATTACATTTTTTTACTTTAAGGGAGCTATGGTCTGTACCTTCATCAAAAGCATTGTTTGACCTGTCACAACAATATGTTCCGGTATCTTTTAACTGGGGCCTTTTTTCCATTGGCATGATCATTATTTTATTCTCAACACTGCTTTTTATTAAGGAACAAAATAACATCAATAAATGATCTCAACTCAGGGTATTTGTTACACTTTTTTAAAGATTTAGTATGTTAAGCAGATTTTAAAAAAATTATACGCAACCAGGAACACATTCTATGCATCTATTCAGGGACATGTTAAATTTACAGTAAAACCACATGAAATTAATGCACTGCCTTTATTCTTTTAAGCCCTGGCATATAATGCTGATCAGTATGCTCTCTCTTCTTCCTGCATGTAAAAAAGATGCAATAATGGTTAACAGGGAACTGCTGGATGACCAAAATATCAAGAACTTTCTGGAACAACATAATATTAATGCCCAACATGATCCTTCAGGAATCTATTACGAAAAACTTGAGGAGAATATTGAGGGTAGTCCTGTAGAATTGCATGATATAGTTAAAATATGGTACCAGATGTCAACACTTGACGGAACACTTGTTTATGAAATGGATAAAGACAGTTTGCCGATCGAGTTTGAAAATAAAGACTACGGTATCATTCCCAGTGGAGTTAATTACGGGGTCGGACTAATGAAAACCGGAGAAACTTATCGTTTGTATATTCCGTCATACCTGGCATATGAAAGTTATGGAAACAGCAGTTATTTTCCACCCTATTCAAATTTCATAATTGATATTAAAGTACTGGGTAAGGAGTCTCTTGAGGAAGAGGCACGAATTGAACAATCAAAGATAAATGAATGGATGAATATTAATTCGGTTGATGAAGTTGCCTCTTCTCCAGGCGGCCTGGTTTATGTTCAGACAAAAAAAGGCACCGGGAAACAACCTGTTGCCAATAGCCAGGTTACATTTCATTTTACCCGCAAATATCTGGATGGGACAATAATCAGGACAACAAAAGATGATGAACCTGTTACCATATATCTCGATGGGACATCAGCTGTAAAAGGACTTGAGATGGGATTAAAGATGATGCACGAAGGGGAGAAAGCAACTTTTATTTTACCTTCTTCACTGGCATTTGGTTCAAGTACGGCGATCCTTCCTGAAGTACTCAGAAACGACCTCGTCAGGAAACAACTGATTCCTAACGAAGTCAGGCCATTTTCACCATTGATTTACGAGGTAGAACTTATCAAAGTAAATTAAGCTCATGTTATAATAACGGTATAACCTAGAGTTTGTCAATAAAGTCGAGTGTCTGGATCAAAATGTTCGAGAACAAGGCGTGCAAAAATTTTAATCCGCAGTATACTAATGTATATGAGGAATTAAAATTTTTGCAACAACGCAGTTATCGGACATTATGGACAGACACTAACCTAATCTTTAATACCTGATAATTTCAGTAGGAAGGCATACTCCAGTGCAGTTTCATGATATTGTCTGAACCGTCCGGAAGCCCCGCCATGTCCTGCCTCCATGTTTGTATGCAACAGTAAAATGTTGTTGTCTGTTTTTGTATCCCGCAGTTTGGCAACCCATTTGGCTGGTTCCCAATACTGTACCTGACTGTCGTGTAATCCGGTAGTTACCAGTAAATTTGGATAAGCCATCTTTTGTACATTGTCATAGGGTGAATATGATTTGATGTATTCATAGTAGGTCTTGTCTTTTGGATTTCCCCATTCATCAAATTCACCAGTTGTAAGAGGGATAGATTCATCGAGCATGGTGGTAACTACATCGACAAAAGGAACAGCAGCAATCACACCTTTATATAGTTCGGGCTGCAAATTAATTATTGCACCCATTAACAATCCGCCTGCACTGCCTCCCATGGCATAGAGGTGTTCCGGACTGGTATATCTGTCTTCAATAATCTTTTCTGCGCAGGCATTGAAATCAGTAAATGTATTTTTCTTTTTCAGCAATTTACCGTCTTCATACCATTGACGGCCATTGATTTGTCCGCCCCTTATATGAGCGATTGCAAATACAAATCCCCGGTCAAGTAAACTCAACCGGACTGAACTGAAATACGGATCAATGGTATGTCCATAGGAACCATAACCATACAAAAGTGCATTATTTTTACCATTAAGCTGCATTCCCTTGCGATATACCAGACTTATGGGAATCTGAATTCCGTCTTTTGCAGTGGCATATAATCTTTTGGCTTCATAATTGGCAGGATCAAAATCTCCCACAACTTCCTGCTGTTTCATCAATTGACGTTCTTTGGTATTCATGTTGAAATCGAAGGTGGAAACAGGAGTAGTGAGTGAAGTGTATCCGTATCGTAGTATATCTGTATCGAATTCAGGATTCATAGAAACACCGGCTGTATAAACCTCTTCTCCAAAATCAACATAATATTCCTGATCGGTTTTCCAGTTGATAACCCTCAGGTGAGTGAGTCCGTTTTTTCTTTCTGATACTACAAGATACTTTTTGAATATTTCAATATCTTCCAGCATCACACTATCGCGGTGGGGTATTACCTCCTGCCAGTTCTCCAGGCTTGTTCTGCTCACTGGCGTTTTCATCAATCTGAAGTTTTTTGCCTGATAGTTAGTGATGATATAAAAATAATCCCCAACATGATCAACTGAATATTCCAGGTCTTTGGTACGGGGTTGAATAATTTTAAAATCATCATCGGGATTTGCTGCATCAACAAACCGATATTCATTTGACAGCGTACTGTATGATGCTATAATTATATAACGATCTGATTTAGTGCGGTATACAGTAGTACCAAATGTTTCATCTGCTTCATGATATATCTCAGAATCTTTAATTACAGATGTTCCCAGCTTGTGTTTAAATATTTTGTGGGAACGGAGTGTTTCTTCATCCTTCTGAGTATAAAAATATGTTTTATTATCGTTGGCCCATGCACCACCTCCGGTTGTAACGGGAATAGTTTCATCATATATCTCCCCGGTTTTTAAATTTTTAAAATAGAGGGTATACTTTCTCCGACTCACTGTATCAATACTATATGCCATTATTTCATTGTCAGGACTTATTCTGATCCCTCCGATTTGAAAATAGCTATGACCTTCTGCCATTTTATTTCCATCCAGCAGAATTTCTTCTTCGGCTTCCAGTGAGCCTTTTTTGCGGCAATATACCGGGTATTCTTTTCCCTCTTCGAAGCGAGTGTAATAATAATAGCCGTTGTCACGATACGGAACTGATTCATCAGTTTGTTTTATCCTGCCGATTATTTCATTGTACAGTTTTTCCTGAAGGTCTTTTGTATCCTTCATAACTTCGTCAGTATAGTTATTTTCAGTCTCCAGATAACTGATTACTTCAGGATTATTCCTGTCATTCAGCCAGAAATAGTTATCTATCCTGGTGTCTCCGTGTATGGTAAGTTCTTTGGCTATTTTCTTCGCTACAGGTAGTCTCATATTACTTTGTTTGGTTTTAATCTTACATTCTGAAAATGCAAAGATAAGTGCAACCAGCGTAATGAAAAAAACAAATTTAAAATGGTTTTTGACAGTCATAGGTCTGAGTATCGGTTAGAAGTTGAAACGCATTGTCAAACAAATATATATAAAAATGAGAGTAGTTAATTAAATGTATTTCTACAACATAATATTGTATATTTGAAAGAAAAATTACAATGGGTGATTATTTTCTTTTGATAGCAGCATCTCTTATGATGCTTGTGGGCATTCTGGGGTGTTTGTTACCAATCTTACCGGGTCCGCCGCTGAGCTGGGTGGGCTTATTATTGCTTAATATTTCACGTTTCGGGAATTTCAGCTTTCGGTTTATGTTAATAATGGCAATAATAGCGGTAATAGTTACTGTGCTTGACTATGTTGTGCCGGTTTGGGGAACCAATCGTTTTGGAGGCAGCAGGGCAGGAGTATGGGGCGCAACACTTGGACTGATAGGAGGCATTTTTTTTATGCCCCCGGTGGGGATTATAATTGGGCCTTTTCTGGGCGCGCTGATTGG